>NZ_JBHWZP010000031.1:8045-48920 GCF_042728395.1 Streptomyces sp. NPDC060205 | reverse complement strand
GCCCGTCCGGCGTTTGAGGAGCGGGGGTTCGGGGGCAGCGCCCCCGAGTCAGTGACGGGACGGGTAGGGGCGGCGGGGGCGAGGAAACGCCCTTAGCGGGGCTCGGCCGGGGGCCACCCGTCCCCCCACGCCGCGTCCCGGGCCTCCTTGTAGAGGAGCCCCTGCCGCTTCGTCACCGTGGAGCGGCCAAGCTCACCCCCCACCCCGCACAGATCCAGCAACACCTGCCCCTTACGGATCTGCGGCCGCCGCACCACCCGCGCGGCAACCGGCTCCGCAGGCACCCGCGTCGCGGCGACATAGCTGAACTTCTCGTCCTCGTAGGGCAAGGAACCCCCCTTGACCTGCCGGTGCAGCGAGGACCTGCTCACCCGGGCGGAGAAGTGGCACCAGTCCTCCCCCGCCACGATCGGACAGGCCGCGCTGTGCGGACAGGGCGCGGCGACGGAGAACCCGGCGCCGATCAGCCGGTCCCGCGCCGCGATGACGCGGGCGTACCCGTCGGGCGTCCCCGGCTCGATGATCACGACGGCCTGCGCGGCGGCCACCGCGGCGTCCACGACGGCGTCGCGCCCCGCCCCGGTCAGCTCGCCGAGGACGTACGACACGGTGACGAGGTCGGCGTCCGGCAGGGCCAGTTCCGCGCCGATCCGCGAGCGGCGCCATTCGGCGGACCGCAACTGCGGGCTGGAGGAGGCGAGTTCACGGCCGAGGACGAGCGCGGGCTCGGCCCAGTCGAGCACGGTCACCGGCCGCTGTCCGGGCCAGGTGGCGCTCACCGCCCAGGTCGCCGCGCCCGTGCCGCCGCCCACGTCGACGTGGCTGCCCGGCACCCATTCGGGTACGGCGTCCGCGAAGGCGTCGAGCGCGGCCCGTACGGCCTCGAAGGTCGCGGGCATCCGGTACGCGGCGTACGCGGCGACGTCCGCGCGGTCGCGCAGGATGGGGGCGTCGGTCGGGGTGGTGCCCCGGTAGTTCGCGATCAGCCGGTCGACGGCCTGCGCGGCCACCTTGGGCGGTAGTCCGTCGAGCAGGCCCGCGAGGGCCGTGCGCAGGGTCTCAGCTGGGGAAACGGGGGCGGTCACGAGGGAAGTCTACGAGCCTCGCGCGACGCACCCCCGGCCGCTCCCGCGCCCGCCCGCCGCTCAGGCTCCCCGGACCGCCCTGGCCAGCCGCGTCGCCGCCGCCCGGCGGGGTCCGTGGTCCGCGGGCCGGCGGCGCGGGTGGACCGTGTTCGCCAGGAGCACCAGGAACGTGTCCGTGGAGGGGTCCAGCACCAGCGACGTACCCGTGAAGCCCGTGTGGCCCGCGGCTCCGCGGCCGGCCAGGGCGCCCATGAAGGACGGCTGGTCCAGGGCGAAACCGAGGCCCGGCGGGGAGAGGAGGAGTTCGACGTAGTCGGGGCCGAGGATGCGGGCGGTGCCGTAGGAGCCGCCCGCGAGGAGGGTGCGGCAGAAGACGGCGAGGTCGGCGGCCGTGGAGAAGAGGCCGGCGTGGCCCGCGACCCCGCCGAGCGCCCACGCGTTCTCGTCGTGGACCGTGCCCCGCAGCATGCCCCGGTCGGCCTTGGCCCAGGGCCGCCGCTGGTCCTCGGTGGCGGCGGCGCCGGGGCAGGGGCCGAAGGCGGTGTCGGTCATGCCGAGCGGCCGGGTGATCCCGTCCCGGACGAGGGCGTCGAGCGGGCGCCGGGTGATGCGTTCGAGGACCTGCTGGAGCAGCAGCATGTTGAGATCCGAGTAGCCGTACGCGGCGCCCGGCGCCGTCACCGGCTTCTCCGCCCGCAGCAGGGCGAACCGTGCCCGGTCGTCCCGGCAGTCGTACAGCGGGAGTTCGGGCCGCAGCCCGGAGGTGTGGGTGAGCAGGTGCCGCACGGTGATGCCGTACTCGGCCGCGGCGGCGAAGCCCGGCAGGTACGCCCCCACGCGCGCGTCGATGCCCAGCGTGCCGCGCTCCAGCTGCTGCACGGCCGCGACGCTGGTGAAGAGCTTCGTGAGGGACGCCAGGTCGAAGGGGGTGCGCACGGTCATCGGCACGCGTTCGCCGCGGGGCAGTTCCACGCCCGCGTCCGCGTCCTCGTCGTACGCGCGGTAGCGCACCGCCCAGCCCGCCGCCTCCTCGACGGCGATCACGGGCCCGCGTCCGGCGACCAGTACGGCGCCCGCGGCCCAGGGCCGGTCCCCGGCGGTGATCGCGCGGAACTCCCGTACCAGGGCGTCGAGTTCCCCAGGGTCGAGCCCGGCACGTTCCGCCGTGCCGGGGCGCAGTCTCGGTGCGCTCAGTTCCCCGCTCCCTTCGATCCCGCCCGCGTGCCCGCCATGGCGTCCGGCTGTTTCCGCCAGGGACGGCACAGTGCCACGAAGCAGCCGACGGCGACCAGTGAACACGCGAGCTGGACGACGGCCATCGGGACGGCCGTGTGCTCACCGGCGATGCCCACCAGGGGGGTCGCCGCCGCGCCGACGAGGAACGAGGACGTGCCGAGCAGGGCGGACGCGGAGCCCGCGGAGTGCCGGGTGCGCATGAGGGCGAGCGCGTTGGTGTTGGGCATGCACAGGCTCATCGCCGACATGAGCACGAAAAGGCCGACGGCGATCGGGACGAGGCCCACCTCGCCGAACGCCCCGGCCGACATCAGGAGCAGCGCGGCCGACGCGACGGTGATGACCGCGAGGCCGACGGCGAGCACCTTGTCGAGGCTGAACCGGCCGACGAGGATCTTGCCGTTGATCTGGCCGACGATCACCAGACCGACGGAGTTGACGCCGAAGAGGATGCTGTACGTCTGCGGGGAGGCGCCGTAGATCTCCTGGACCACGAACGGCGAGGCGGAGATGTACGCGAAGAGCGCCGCGAACGCGAAGCCGCCGGTGAGCATGTAGCCGGTGAAGACGCGGTCGGCGAGCAGTCCGCGCATGGTGCGCAGAGCCTCGACGGTGCCGCCGTCGTGGCGCTCGGCGGGCGGCAGCGTCTCCGGCAGCAGCCGCCAGACGACGGCGGTGAGCGCGATCCCGATGACGGTCAGGATGTAGAAGACGCCCCGCCAGTCGGTGATCCGCAGCACCTGGCCGCCGATGAGCGGCGCGATGATCGGGGCGACGCCGGAGATCAGCATGAGCGTGGAGAAGAACCGTGCCATGTCCACGCCGTCGTACAGGTCGCGTACGACGGCCCGCGCGATGACGATCCCGGCGGCGCCCGCGAGGCCCTGGAGCAGCCGGAAGGCGATGAGGAGTTCGATGGTGGGGGCGATGGCGCAGACGGCGGTCGCGAGGATGTAGACGACGAGCCCGGTGATCAGCGGCCGTCTGCGGCCCCACTTGTCACTCATCGGCCCGACGACCAGTTGCCCGAGCGCCATCCCGGCGAGGCACGCGGTGAGCGTCAGCTGCACGGTGGCGGCGGAGGCGTGCAGCGCGTCGGTGACGTCCGGGAGGGCCGGGAGGTACATGTCCATGGACAGCGGCGGTACGGCTGTGAGTCCGCCGAGGATGAGCGTGACCAGGAGGCCCACGGAACGGCGGGCGACCGGTGGCGGTACCGGTGGCGCCGAGGCGGCGACCACGCTCTCCTCGGTGACCGCCGTGCCGGGTATGCGGGCCTCCGGGCCGTCCGGGTCCCTCGTCGTACGGCCGCGCTCGGGCATGCGCCCCTCCCTCTCCGTGTGATCCGCCACCTATGCTCTCAGCTCGTACGGGTGGTCTCGTACAGATGGTCGAAGCGGTCGAGGGCGCCGCGGGCGTCGACGGCACGGAGCGAGGGGTCGGGCATGACGGAGGAACGCGTGCGCTGGGGTGTGCTGGCGACCGGTGGGATCGCTGCGGCGTTCACCGCGGATCTGATCGATCTGCCCGATGCCGAGGTGGTGGCGGTGGCGTCGCGCACCGAGGAGTCGGCGAAGGGGTTCGCGGAACGGTTCGGGATCCCGCGGGCGTACGGCGACTGGGAGTCCCTCGCGGCGGACGAGGACGTCGACGTCGTGTACGTGGCGACTCCGCACTCGGCGCACCGGGCGGCGGCCGGGCTCTGTCTGGAGGCGGGGCGCAACGTGCTGTGCGAGAAGGCGTTCACGCTGAACGCGCGCGAGGCCGAGGAACTGGTCGGCCTCGCGAAGCAGCACGACAGCTTCCTGATGGAGGCCATGTGGATGTACTGCAACCCGCTGATCCGGCAGCTCAAGGCGCTGGTCGACGACGGGGCGATCGGTGAGGTCCGCACGGTGCAGGCCGACTTCGGGCTCTCGGGTCCGTTCCCTCCCACCCACCGGCTGCGCGATCCCGCGCAGGGCGGCGGCGCGCTCCTCGACCTGGGCGTGTATCCGGTGTCGTTCGCGCATCTGCTGCTCGGTGAGCCCTCCGGTGTGACGGCGCGGGCGGTGCTCTCGGAGGAGAGGGTCGACCTCCAGACGGGCATGCTGCTCTCGTACGACAGCGGCGCGCTCGCCGCGCTGCACTGCTCCCTGACCGGTGGCACGTCGACCTCCGCCTCGGTCACCGGCTCCGAGGGCCGTATCGACATCCCGTACGGCTTCTTCCACTCGGACCGCTTCGTCCTGCACCGCGACGGCCGCGACCCGCAGGAGTACACGGCGAACGCGGCGGACGGCACCCGCGCCAGCCTCAAACACGAGGCGACGGAGGTCATGCGAGCCCTCCGAGCCGGCGAGAAGGAATCCCCCCTGGTCCCCCTGAACGGCACCCTGGCGGTCATGCGCACCCTGGACACGGTAAGAGCGGAGGTAGGAGTCACCTACCCCGGCGAATCGGCTTAAGGGGCGCGGGGAACGGCGCAATCTTTTAGGGGCGCGGGGAACTGCGCGACCAGCCACGACGGACCCGCAGCCGACAACGAACACGCAGCCCCCGCCCCCGCCCCCGAAAAGCCGGGCGAAGCCACTACGCCGGCTTAAGCCCCTGGTCACCCACCTCCGTGACGAACGACGCCGCAGTACTGATCGCAGCCCCAGGCGTGGTGACCGCCGCCACGGTCTTGAAGTCGGCCCGAGCGGATTCCCGCCCGAGCCGCACGGTCGTGTAACCCCGCCGCCCGTTGTAGAACTTCAAATGCGGATTCGCCGCCATGTACGTCTCCCAGTTGGCCGGCTTCTCCACCCCGTCCCGCCCACTGGTGACCGAGGTCGTCACGATCTCCGTACCGAGCGTCCGGGACGAGGGATCGTCGAAGTCGTCCTTGATGTCGAAGGCGTACGCGACATGGACGTCCCCGGTGAACACCATCAGGTTCTCGACCCCGGCCGCCTCGGCACCGGCCAGGACCCGCGCCCGCGAGGCCCGGTAGCCGTCCCACGCGTCCATCGACACCCGGGACGGCACGGTCAGGTCGAACTTCCGCTGGGAGAAGATGACCTGCTGCGGAACGACGTTCCACAGCGCCTGCGAGTCCTGCCACCCGTCCAGCAGCCACCGCTCCTGCGCCGCCCCGGTGATCGTGCGCGCCGGATCGTCCGTCTCGGGGCCGGGCACGTCCGCCCCGTCCCCGTACGCCTGGTCGGAGCGGTACTGCCGGGTGTCGAGGATGTCGAACTGGGCGAGCCGGCCCCAGTTCAGCCGCCGGTACATCTGCATGTCCGGGCCCGCGGGCCGCTGCGGGCGGCGCAGCGGCAGGTTCTCCCAATAGGCGCGGTATCCGGCGGCGCGCCGCAGCAGGAACTCCTCCGGCGGTACGGAGTTCTCGGGTATGTCGTCCGCGTAGTTGTTCTCGACCTCGTGGTCGTCCCAGGTGACCACGAAAGGGTGGACGGCGTGCGCGGCCCGCAGATCGGGGTCGGTCTTGTAGAGGGAGTACCGCAGGCGGTAGTCCTCCAGGGTGATCGTCTCGTGGTTGAAGAGGTCGGGCAGCACACGGTCGGTGTAGTTGCGGGCGCCGCCCACGGAGTCGACGGCGTACTCGTAGAGGTAGTCGCCGACGTGGAAGACCACGTCGACGTCGTCCTCGGCGAGATGCCCGTACGCGGTGAAGTACCCGTCGTGGTACGCCTGGCAGGAGACCGCGGCCAGCCGCAGCTCGTCGACGCGCGCGCGGGACGAGGGCGCGGTGCGGGTGCGCCCGGTCTCACTGATCCAGCTGCCCGTCCGGAAGCGGTAGTAGAAGACCCGGTCGGAGTCGAGGTGGCCGACCTCGACGTGCACGGAGTGGTGGAACTCGGGGTGGGCGAAGGTCGCCCCGCGTCTGACGACGTGGCGGAACCGTTCGTCGCGGGCCAGTTCCCAGTGCACGGTGACGCGTTCCGGGGGCAGTCCGGAGTCCGCCTGGTACGGGGTGGGGGCGAGCCGGGTCCACAGCAGCACGGAGGTGGCCTGCGGGTCGCCCGAGGCGACACCGAGGGTGAAGGGGTTGTCGGTGATCTTCGCCGCGTCGAACTCGGCGGCGCCCGCCACGCCCGCGGTCGGCAGGTTGGTGGCGAACGCCAGGACGGCTGCCGCGCCGGTGACGGTGAAGAGCCGGCGGCGCCCGAGGTGACGGGCGGCGGCGCGGAGTTCGGGGGCGTGCTGCGACGGTTGCTGGTGGCCGGTGGATGTCATCTGGCCCTCCCCTGACGGTTGTTGTACGAGGAATTGGAGTGGTCAGAGTCAACGGTGGACCGTCAGGGACACAACAGTCGGATGTCGGACGGATGAGTTCCAGATGGCGGACCGTCGACCATGGCCTCCCGTACGCTGCGGGGCCATGAACGCCCATCGAACGAAGATCGCGATCGTGACAGGCGCCGGCTCGGGAATCGGCCGTGCCGTGGCCCTCGAACTGCTGCGGACCGGCTGGTCGGTGACGCTCGCCGGCCGCCGCGCGGAACGGCTGGAGGAGACGGCGGCGCTCGCGCGGGCGGCCCTCGCGGACGCGCCGCCCGGGGCCGCCGGGGAGCCGGCCGGGAAAGAGAGCACGTCGTTGTGCGTACGCGCCGACGTCTCACGGCCCGAGGAGGTGGCCGCGCTCTTCGAGGCCACACGGAACCGCTTCGGCCGCTTGGACCTGCTGTTCAACAACGCCGGCACGTTCGGACCCGGCGGCGTGCCGTTCGAGGACCTCCCCTACGAGGCCTGGCGGCATGTGGTCGGGACGAATCTCGACGGGGCGTTCCTGTGCGCGCAGGCGGCCTACCGGCAGATGAAGGAGCAGGATCCGCAGGGCGGGCGCATCATCAACAATGGCTCGATCTCGGCGCACACGCCCCGGCCGCGGTCGGCGGCGTACACGGCGACGAAGCACGCGCTGACGGGCCTCACGAAGTCGCTGTCGCTGGACGGGCGGCCGTACCGGATCGTCTGCGGGCAGATCGACATCGGGAACGCGGCGACGGACATGACCTCGCGGATGACGACGGGCGCCTTGCAGGCGAACGGGGAGGTGGCCGCGGAGCCGGTGATGGATGTGGACGACGTGGGGCGGACGGTTCGTCATATGGCGGAGTTGCCGTTGGAGGCGAACGTGCAGTTCGCGACGGTTCTCGCGAGCGGCATGCCTTATGTGGGGCGGGGGTAGCTCCATCGGCGGGCTCGCCGGGGCGCCGGGGGCCGCGGGTTGTTCGAACCTGCGGGTCCGTCGTGGCCGGGCGCGCAGTTCCCCGCGCCCCTTTGGGGCGCCCCCGGTCGCATTCTCAGGTCCTACACATTCCCTACTCAGGGTGCCTCAAAGGTTCGTCCATAGCTTGTGGCAGCGCCCACAGCGGGCGCCAAGAACCTTAGGGACAGGGATGTTTGGCATCTATCTCAAGCGTGAACTGAGCCGGCGCAAGAAGTCGGCTCTGGTCATCGCCATGGGTCTGGCGCTCGGAATCGCGCTGGTCATCACCGTCAACTCGGTGTCGGCCGGCATGTCACAGGCACAGGACAAGGTCCTGCAGTCGCTGTACGGACTCGGCACCGACATGACGGTGACCAAAGCCAGGGAGGCCCCTTCCGCCGGCAGCAAGCAGTCGGGCAGGCCGAATTTCGAATTCGACGCCGGCTCGGACGAGGACGAGGAACAGAGTTCGGACCGTGTGACGACACAGGGCGGTCAGACCCTCAAGTCCTCCCTCATCGCGAAGGTCGCCGCGCAGAAGAACGTGGCGAGCGCGGTGGGCGCGCTGACCCTGAACGTCACGAAGGTCGACGGCAGTTTCACCCAGGGCAAGGCCAAGACCGACACCTCCACGCAGGGCTCCCAGGGCCAGGGCGGCGGCCCCGGCGGCGCGGGCGGCGGCGGTTCGACCGGCCAGCCCCAGGTGCAGGGCGGCGGCGCCTCCTTCGACGTGAACTCGTACTCCGTCTCCGGTGTCGACGTCACGAACCAGGACCTGGGCCCGCTCGCCACCACGAAGATCAGCAAGGGCAAGACGTTCACGGCGGCGCAGACGAACACGAAGGTCGCCGTACTCAGCACGTCCTACGCCAAGGAGAACAAGTACACCGTCGGCGAGAACATCAAGATCTCCGGCACCAAGTACGAGGTCATCGGGATCGCGACCCCGGACAGCAGCGAGTCGACGACCGACGTCTACCTCCCGCTCAAGCAGGCCCAGACGCTCGGTGACTCCAAGAACAAGATCTCCACGATCTATGTGAAGGCGTCCGACTCCCAGCGCATCGACGCGGTCAAGGCGGCCATCCAGAAGAACATCGACGGTACGACGGTCACGACCTCGGCCGATCTCGCGGACACCGTCTCCGGCTCGCTGTCGACGGCCTCCGACCTGGCGACCAGCGTGGGCAAGTGGCTCTCCATCGCGGTGCTGGTAGCCGCGTTCCTCGTCGCCGCGCTGCTCACCTCGTCGGCGGTCAGCCGGCGGGTGCGGGAGTT
The DNA here is from genome assembly GCF_042728395.1 of Streptomyces sp. NPDC060205. Classification (NCBI taxonomy): domain Bacteria; kingdom Bacillati; phylum Actinomycetota; class Actinomycetes; order Kitasatosporales; family Streptomycetaceae; genus Streptomyces; species Streptomyces sp. NPDC060205. Next base: position 40,127 of record NZ_JBHWZP010000031.1, on the reverse strand, counting down.
CGGCACCCTGAAGGCGCTCGGCTGGCCGAGCCGCAAGGTCACCCGGCAGGTCGTCGGCGAGTCGGTCGTGAACGGCCTGCTCGGCGGAGCGCTCGGTATCGCCCTCGGCCTGGCGGCGGCGTACGCGGTCACGGCCATCAGCCCCACCCTCACCGCCGAACTCGGTGCCACGGGCGGCGGCGGCCAGGGCGGCCCCGGCGGCGGTCCGGGTGGCGGGGGCGGCCCCGGCGGGCAGAGCGCGTCGAGCACCCTCGACATCGCGCTGTCCGCGCCGGTCTCCGTCACCACCATCGCGCTCGCCGTGGGTCTCGCGGTCGCGGGCGGGCTGATCGCCGGCGCGATGGGCGGCTGGCGCGCCTCCCGGATGCGCCCGGCCGACGCGCTGCGCAGCGTGTCGTAGCCCCCTCCCCCCAACACCACGGCACGTCACGTCACGTTCGTTACGGAGAAGACGTATGTACAAGCTCACCGGCGTCACCAAGAACTACACGAGAGGCAAGGAGACCGTGGAGGCGCTGCGCGGCGTCGACCTCACCATCGAGGACGGCGACCAGCTCGTCATCCAGGGCCCCACCGGCGGCGGCAAGTCGACCCTGCTGCAGATGATCGGCGGCCTGGACCGCCCGTCCTCCGGCAGCGTCGAGCTGGACGGTGTGGACCTCGCTTCCCTCAGCGAGGCCCGGCTGACCCGGGTGCGCGCCGAAAAGATCGGCATCATCTTCCAGTCGTTCAACCTCATCCCCACGCTCACCGCGCAGGAGAACGTCGAGACCGCGCTCGTACCGCTCGGCGTCAAGTCGTCGGAGCGGCGCGCGAAGGCCGCCGAGGCGCTGGGCTCGGTCGGTCTCGGCGACCGCCTCACCCATGCGCCCGGCGAACTGTCCGGCGGTCAGCAGCAGCGCGTCGCGGTCGCCCGCGCGCTGGTCAAGAACCCGAAGGTGCTGCTCGCCGACGAACCCACGGGCAACCTCGACGAGGGCACCCGCGACGACATCATGGCCCTGCTGGAGGGGCTGTGGAGGGAGCACGGGCTGACGTTCGTCATGGTCACGCACGACTCGTCGATCGCCCGGCGCGCACCCCGGCTCGCGACGATCAGGAAGGGCCGGATCGCCCTGACCGAACAGCAGCCGCAGCCCGCGCTCTGACCGTCAGCCCGCAGGGCCCGTACGCGCCCTCGGAGGCCGCTCACCCTCACCGGTGGGCGGCCTCTCGCGGTCGAGCCGGTCGAGGCGGTCGCGGCCGATCACCCGAACGGCGGCGCGGGCCAGGGCCCGGGCGCCGGTCCGGTGCGACGGTGAGCAGACGCATCCATGCTGTGACCTGCGAGGAGTGACGGGAACCGTGACCTGTTTCGACCGACGCGACCTGGGACTGCTGCTGCTCCGCCTCGGTACGGGCGGAGTTCTGGCGGCGCACGGGGCGCAGAAGCTCTTCGGCTGGTTCGGCGGGGGCGGCCTGTCCGGGACGGGCGAGTTCATGGAGTCCGTGGGGTACGCGCCCGGCCGGGCCAGCGCCGCCGCGGCGGGCCTGGCGGAGGCGGGCGGCGGCACGCTGCTCGCGCTGGGCCTCGCCACCCCGGCGGCCGGCGCCGCCGCGGCCGGGGCGATGGCGGGAGCCTCCGCCCTGCACGCGCCGAACGGCTTCTTCGCGCAGAGCGGCGGCTACGAGCACGCGGCCTCCCTGGGCCTCACGGCGGCGGGCCTGGCCGTCGCGGGCCCCGGCCGGATCTCCCTGGACCACGCCCTGGGCCACACCGTCGACCGGAACTGGATGGTGCCGGTCGCCCTCGCGGTGACGGCGGCGGCGACCCTGGCGGTGATCGGAGCGCGGCACGCGCGGGTGCGGGACCAGGAGGACGACGGGCAGGGCGAGTTGTCCGACGAGGACGGCGTGGCAGTCTGAGGTCCATGAGCGACGACGGTGACCTCTGGCAGTCCATCGAGCACCTCCAGGACCGGCTGGCCCGCACCCAGCCGGACCGCCCGCCCCAGGAGACCCTTCTCCTGCGGATGCTGAAGCTCTCCGAGGAGGTGGGCGAGGTCGCCGAGGCGGTCATCGGCGCCACCGGCCAGAACCCCCGCAAGGGCGTGTCGCACACGTGGGACGACGTACGCGCGGAGCTCTGCGACGTGATCATCACAGCGGCGGTGGCCCTGCGAACACTCTCCCCCGACGCCCAACAGATCTTCACCACCCACTTGACCCGAGTGACGTCCCGCTCCCAGGAACCTGACACGCCCACCCCTGAAAAGCCCCTCTAGGGGCGCGGGGAACTGCGCGGCCCACCCCCACCGCCCCGCAGCCGAAACCCGGCCCCCCGCCCGTAAGGGGCGCGGGGAACGGCGCAGTCTTTTGCCTTCAGGGGCGCGGGGAACTGCGCGACAAGCCCCCACTGACCCGCACCCGAACTACACCCCCTCGCCGGAGGCGGACCCGCGCCGCGTGAACCGGAGCGTCGCGGTCACCGTGGTCAGCCCCCGAATCATCCCCATCTGATTCCACCCCAGATTGAACTGCTCCCGGTCCACGGTGAACTCAGCGGCAAGCGTCACCGCCTCGGCGCTCGACTCGGTGACCGTCGCGGTGACGGACTGCGGGCGGCTGACACCGCGTACGGTCAGCTCACCGCTGATCGCGACGGTGTCGTCCGGCCGGACCACCGCGTCACGGACCGCGAAGACGAGCGTCGGATGCCGCTCGGCATCGAAGAAGTCCGGACCGTGCAGATGCGCGTCACGCTTCGCGTTCTTCGTGTCGAGCGACCCGGCCTGCACCGTGATCGCGCCGTGCGCGCTGCCGCCGGCCTCGACCTCGCCCTCACCGGAGACCGCGCCGAAGGCGCCCTTCACCGTGACCAGCCCCCACATCGTCTTGTGCTTGATGGCGACGGCGGAGCGAACGGCGTCGAGCTGCCACAGGCCGGTTTCCACAGCGACGGTCATGGGTCTTCTCCTGGTTGATCAGTTGTCCAAATTTGGATGACTCCACGCTAGCGGGTCATCCAAAAATGGACAACCGGTAGACTGCGACACCATGGCCGACTCCCCCGCCCCCGCCGACCAGCCCGCTTCCGTCCCGCCGGACGACGAAGCGGTGGAGGGCGCGCCGGAGGACGGCCTGGCGAACGGGTTGCCGGACGGCCTCCTGCCCGCCGAACTCCGTTCCTGGATGCGCCTGCTGGCGGCGGCCGGCGCGATCGAGCAGCAGCTGCGTGCGCGCGTGAAGGACGCCATGGGTGTCTCGCACGACGAGTTCCTGGTGCTGTGCCTGCTGGCGGACCAGCCGGGCTCCAGCCTGCGGATGACCCGCATCGCGGAACTGCTGGGCCGCCCGAAGACCCGGCTGACGTACCAGGTCGCCTGTCTGCAGCACGCGGGGCTCATCACCAAGAACTCCGCGTGCGGCGACCGGCGCGGTATCGAGGTGGCCCTCACGGACAAGGCCCGCCGACTGCTGAGCGAGTCCACGGGCCCGCTGGCCGCCGCCGTCTCGCAGGCCATCGCGCGGACGGCCTGCGCCCAGCGATACACACAGCTCCACGACCTCCTGCCTCCGCCCCTGCCCCTGCCCGCCGACCCCGCGGAGAAGACCGCCTGACCGGGCCGGTCAGCCGTTTCGCGTCCGGAACAGCCGGAGCGGCACCGCGGCGGCCAGCGTCCGGTACCCCTGCGGATTGAGGTGCAGCCAGTCCCCGTCGTGCAGCGCGGACCGCAGGCGCCGCGGGTCCGCCGGGTCACGGACGGCCCGGTCGAGGTCGACGACCGCGTCGAAGCGTCCACTCGTACGGATCCAGGAGTTGACCTCCTGCCGGGACGCCTCACGGTGCCCGTCGGGGTCGTCGTACATCGCGTTGCCGCCGAACGGCGTCAGCGTGGCCCCGTACACGCGGATGCCCTGCGCGTGCGCCCGGACGACGATCTGCTCGTACGCGGCGATCAGTTCGGTCGTGACGCGGCGCTGGGCGGTGGGCGTGGCGGGGGCGGTTCCGAGGTCGTTGACCCCCTCGAAGACGACCAGCCAGGAGACTCCGCTGCGGGACAGGACGTCCCGGTCCAGGCGGGCGAGGACGTTGGGGCCGAGACCGTCGGCGAGGACGCGGTTGCCGCCCGCGGCCTGGTTGAGCACCGCGACCCCGCCGGTCGCGGGATGCGCGCGGAGCCGGTCCAGCAGGCGGTCGGTCCAGCGGTCGTTCCCGTTGGTGGTGGAGCCGCGCCCGTCGGTCAGCGAGTCGCCGAGCACGGCGACCGCCGCCGTTCCGGGGGCGGAAAGCACCTCGACATCGCTGAGGAGGTACCAGTGGTCGACGGCGGTCGCCCCCGGGAGGTCCAGGTCCCGGGTGCGGTCGGCGTGACCGGCCTTCTGGAGGTACGAGGTGGTGCGCGACCCGGGGTGCGAGGTGAGCGCGGTGGACGGCTGCCCCTCGGCGAGGTAGGCGGTCACGGTCAGCACCGAGCCCGGTTGCAGGGCGAAGTCCAGGGGGTCGGAGACGAGTTGGGCCCCGACGGGCACGGTCGCCGACGCGCGTCCGGCGAAGGTCACGCGCCGCGGCGAGCCCGGTTCGACGGCGCTGACTCCGGCCCGCCCGCCGAGCGGAAGCGCCACGCTCACGGCGGTGAGGGGCAGCGTGGTGTCGCCGAACGCGTTGGAGAACCGCAGCCGGATCCGCCCGCCGCCGGTCGAGACCCGTACGGTCTGCCGCAGGGTGGTGTCGGCGAGGACGGCCCGCTCCTCGGTGAACGGCGGGGGCGGCATGTTGCCCGGCTCGGTGAGCTGCGGCATCGCGGTCCAGGTGTTGACCCAGTGCCGGGCGCCCGACCCGGCCGGCCCGCCGGAACCACGGTCCGCACCCCGTGCCCCCTCGACGAGGGCCACCACGGCGGACGCGCTCACGGCGAGGACCAGGACGAGGACGAAGGGGGTGAGGAGACGGACGAACGAGTGCTTTCCCGACGGCAGCACGGACCGTAGCGGTTGCGTACGCACTCAGCCACCGCTGCAAGCAGTGCCGTTGAGAGTGAAAGCGGCCGGCGCCGCACTGTTGCCCGTATGACTCGCCTGATAGCCGATGCTGACACTCGCGTTCGCCGCGATCGTGCCGTTGTACGAGGCGTTCGTGGCCGTCACCGCGCCGCTCGCCGGGGCGTACGCGGCGCCCCAGCCGTTGGTGATGCTCTGCCCGGACGGCAGGGTGAAGCCCAGCCGCCAGCCCTCGATGCGGGAGGTACCGGTGTTGGTGATCGTCACGGAGCCGGTCAGGCCCGTGTTCCAGGCGCTGGTCGTGGCGGTCACCTTGCAGGCGCCGGGCTGGGGTTGAGGGCCGGGACCCGAACTGTCCAGGCCGAAGAAGGTGAGGACGCGGGCCGCCATGCCCCAGGCGTACAGGTTGTGGCCGATGCCCTGAAGGCTGACGGCCTCGACGGGGGCCTGGTCACCGGTGGCCCCGTAGCGGGTACGGGTCCAGCCGGACTGGGGCGAGTCGGTGGCGGCCGGGGTCTGGCTGACGCCCAGCACGTTCGTCCACTGCTCGATCTCCTCCCCGAAGTTGGGGTAGCGCAGCACGTCGTCCTCGGTGCCGTGCCACACCTGCATACGCGGCCTCGGACCGGTGTAGCCGGGGTAGGCGTTGCGGACCAGGTCGCCCCACTCCTGCGGGGTGTGGAGCACGGTGCCGCCGGAGCAGGCACTGTTCCACTCGGAGCCGTCCGTGGTGGCGAAGCAGCCGAACGGTACGCCCGAGAACGCGGCGCCCGCGGCGAACACGTCCGGGTAGTCGCCGAGCAGGACGTTCGTCATCATCGCGCCGGAGGAGATACCGGTGGCGAAGACGCGGTCGGTGTCGGCGGAGTAGGTGCGTGTCACCCAGTCGACCATCGACTTGATGCCGACCGGATCGCTGCCCCCGCCGCGGGTCAGCGCCTGGGGCGAGGAGACGTCGAAGCACTTGCTGGCGCGGGTGACCGACGGGTACACGACGATGAACCCGTACTGGTCGGCGAGCGAGGCGTACTCGGTGCCGGAGTACATCGCCGGGCCGGAACCCGTGCAGTAGTGGACGGCCACCACCACGGCGGGGTTCGCGGTGACGCTGTCCGGTACGTAGAGGTACATCTGGAGGTTGCTGGGGTTGCTGCCGAAACCGGTGACCTCGGTGAGGGCCGCGGTGGGTACGGCACCCGGCGCGGGCTCGGCGTCCACCGCGGCACCGGGCGCCGCGGCGGGCGCCGTTTCGGCCGGCTCGCGGGCGGCGGCCCCGGGCGCGCCGAGGAGCGCCGTCGCGAGCAGGGACACCAGTGCCGCGAAGAGCACTGCGGGCCCCGGACGCGGGTGTCTGCGCGCGGTATTACTGCCAGTGGCGGACATGTCTGTCCTTTCCGGATCGCGGCTGTGGGTGTGGTGCGGTGGAGCGGCACCACGCGACGGGGCCGGCCGCATGGCATGGTCATGACTGTGATGGAAGCGCTCCCACAGGGTGGAGACCGAAACCGGCCACTACGGGCGACCCGACTCGACGAGCGGCTCCTCGAAACCGTTGCGCACCCGCACCGCGTGCCATAAGTTACCCGCAGGTAGCCTCATGGCGGAGGCGACGGTGAAGACACCCGCACTGCCGGCGAGGGAAGCGTCAGTCCGAAGGAGTCACCGTGCCGACACTCGACCGCCAGGACGACGTATTCGTTCTCGATCTCGGAGACGGCGAGAACCGTTTCCACCCCGACTGGCTCGCCTCCGTCAGCGCCGCGCTGGACGAGGTCGAGAAGGCGGAGGGGCCGCGCGCCCTGGTGACCGCCGCCACCGGCAAGTTCTACTCCAACGGCCTCGACCTGGACTGGCTGTTCGCGCACGCCGACCAGCAGGAGGACTACGTCGTCGGCGTGCAGGAGCTGCTCGCGCGGACGCTGTCCCTGCCCGTGATCACCGTGGCCGCCCTGCAGGGGCACACCTTCGCGGCCGGCGCGATGTTCTCCCTGGCCCACGACTTCCGTGTGATGCGGGCCGACCGCGGGTACTGGTGCCTGCCCGAGGCCGAGATCAACATCCCCTTCACCCCGGGCATGTCCGCGCTGATCCAGTCCCGGCTGCATCCGCGTGCCGCCCACGAGGCCATGCTCACCGCCCGCCGCTACGGAGGCGGCGACGCCCTGGCCGCCGGGCTCGTCGACCACGCGGTGGCCGAGGACGCCGTACGCGCGAAGGCGGTGGAACTGGCCGCGGCACAGGCGGGCAAGGCCGGACCGACCCTCGGCACCATCAAGTCCCGTATGTACGCGCCCGTCCTGGCCACCCTGCGCACCAGGGACAACCCTCTCGGCTGACCCGACTTGAACCCGTCCTAGACGGCGGACCAGCCGTTGTCCACCGGGAGGACGACCCCGTTGATGTTGCTCGCGGCACCGGAGGCCAGGAAGACGATGGCGGCGGCCTTTTCGTCGGCCGTCGCCGTACGGCCGATGTTGCCCATGTAGCCCATCAGCACGGACGGCCCGTGCGCCTCCGCGTCCACGTCGACCTGGATGCCCGTCACCGTGCCGCCCGGGGCGATCGCGTTCGTCCGCACTCCCTTGGCTCGGTACATGACGGCGAGGGACTTGACGAGGCCGAGCACACCGTGTTTGGAGACCGTGTACGCGGTGCCGGCGGCACTGCCCCGCAGGGACGCCTCGGAGGCGGTGAACACGATCGCCGCGTCGCCGCTCGCCAGGAGGTGGGGCAGCGCGGCCCTGCTGAGCAGGAACGGCGCGGTCAGATTGATCCGCAGGACGCGCTCCCACTCCTCGTCGGCGGTGTCGGCGGCGGCCGACATCCTGTCTATGACGCCCGCGTTGTTGACCAGCACGTCGATGCCTCCGAAGGTGCCCACGGCGGTGGCGACGACCTGGTCGACGACCTGCTGATCGCCGAGGTCCCCGATCACGGCGACGGCGGCGCCGCCGGTCCCGGAGATCTCCTCCGCGACCGCTTTCGTACCGTCGGCGTTGATGTCGGCGAGGACGACGCGGGCGCCTTCCGCCGCGAAGCGCAGCGCGGCGGCGCGGCCGATCCCGGAACCGGCTCCGGTGACGACGACCGACTTGCCGGACAGTCCTGTGGCACGCGTGCTGGTGGGGCTCATCGGTGGTCCTCCTGGAGGTCCGCACGGGCGCGCGGCCCGTGCTCAGCCGGGCCTTCACTATCCAGCACGTGTCGGTTATCCGACAAGTGCCGGAAAGGATAGGCTCGGGCCATGCCCGCGCGCTCCATGGACCCCCGCACCCGCCGCTCCCGCTCCGCCCTGGAGACCGCCCTGCGGGAACTCATCGCCGAGCGCGACCTCAGCCAGATCTCGGTCTCCGACATCACCAAGCGCGCGAGCGTCAACCGGTCGACGTTCTACGAGCACTACACCGACGTGCACGATCTGGCCGCCGCCGCGTGCACGACGGTCTTCGACGAACTGGTGGCGGCCAGCCCGACGGTCGTCCCGCCGCTCAACGCCGAGGGCAGCCCCACGGTCGAGCTGCTGCCGGAGCTGTTCGCGCACGTCGCCGAACACGCCCCGCTCTACCGGGCCCTGCTGGGCGACGACGGCAGCGCCCGCGTCATCAACCACCTGCTGCACCGGATGACGGTCGCGGCCCACGTCCGCCGCGTCCCGGCCGAGACAGCGGGGGCGGCAGGGGCGGCCGACGTCCCCGTGCGCCCCTCGCCGGCGCCTGCGCCCACCGGCGAGGACCCGGCGGACATCCCGCACGATCCGGCTGCCGCGTTCGTGGCGGGCGCGGTGCTCGGCACGGTCGTCGACTGGCTCCGCCGCGGCTGCCCCGGCACCCCCGAGACGATGGCCGCCGCGCTCTGGCCGCTGCTCATCGGCACGGCGAGGGCGGCGGGATGGGGGACGGAAGGGCCCGGGGCGGCCCAGGCCGCCGAATGATGCCGCGACGCTTCGCTCCGTAAGTTCATCGAAACATTCGAAGATGTGACCTGGTTTATTTGATCTCTCCCGGATGGGCATTTCGCGGAGCGTGCCGCACAGTCGTCGCCCGGCACCCCTGAGCAGGCAATTAGACCTTCCGTATCGCCTCACGCGACACGAATGTTTCGTAATCATGGGCGAAACTGTTGACGCTTGACGGGTCCAGGTCAACACTGTTCGACCAAACCCGCCCCGTGGAAGACGGAGGGAACCCGCACATGAACCTCACCCCCGCACAGCCGAACCGCAGGCAGGCCTGCGCCCTGCTGCTGGGCGCCGCGACCGCGCTCACGCTCCCCGGCACGGCCCACGCCGACACGGTCGTCACCACGAACCAGACCGGCACGAACAACGGGTACTACTACTCGTTCTGGACGGACGCACAGGGCACGGTCTCCATGAACCTGGGCTCCGGCGGCAGCTACGGCACCACCTGGAGGAACACCGGGAACTTCGTGGCCGGCAAGGGCTGGAGCAACGGCAGCCGCAGGACCGTGACGTACTCCGGCGCCTTCAACCCGTCCGGCAACGCCTACCTGACCCTCTACGGGTGGACGGCGAGCCCGCTCGTCGAGTACTACATCGTCGACAACTGGGGCACGTACCGGCCCACGGGCACGTACAAGGGCACGGTCAGCAGCGACGGCGGCACGTACGACATCTACCAGACGACGCGGTACAACGCCCCGTCCGTCGAGGGCACGAAGACCTTCAACCAGTACTGGAGCGTCCGGCAGTCGAGGAGGACCGGCGGCAGCATCACCACCGGCAACCACTTCGACGCGTGGGCACGGGCCGGGATGCCGCTCGGCACGTTCAAGTACTACATGATCCTCGCGACCGAGGGTTATCAGAGCAGCGGCAGCTCAAGCATCACGGTGGCGGCGTGATCGCCGGCGCCCGGCCGCGTCCCTGGACGACGGCGGTGGCCGCCGTCGCGCTGACGGCGGCGGGCACGCTCACCGTCGGCGCCGCCCCGGCGCACGCCGCCGCCTGCACCGGATACGTCGGGCTGACCTTCGACGACGGCCCGTCCAGCAGCACACCGGCCCTCCTCAGCGCGCTCACCCGGAACGGGCTGCGGGCCACGATGTTCAACCAGGGCAATTACGCCGCCGCCAACCCGTCCCGGGTCCAGGCCCAGGTCGGCGCGGGCATGTGGGTCGGCAACCACAGCTACAGCCACCCGCATCTGACGCAACTGGGCCAGGCGCAGATCGACTCGGAGATCTCGCGGACCCAGCAGGCGATCGCGGCGGCGGGCGGCGGTACGCCGAAACTGTTCCGACCGCCGTACGGCGAGACCAACGCGACGGTGCGGGCGGTCGAGGCCAAGTACGGGCTGACCGAGATCATCTGGAACGTGGACTCGCAGGACTGGAACAACGCGAGCACGGACGCGATCGTGCAGGCCGTCGGACGGCTCGGCAACGGCCAGGTCATCCTCATGCACGACTGGCCGGCCAACACGCTCGCCGCGATCCCGCGCATAGCGCAGAACCTGACCGCCCGCGGCCTGTGCGCCGGCCGCATCTCCCCGCAGACAGGTCAGGCGGTGGCGCCCTGACCGACCGCCGGACCTCGTCGGAGACGGTCGGCCTGGCGTCGGCCGTCACCGGCGAGTGAGGCGCGAAGGACGCTCGGACCATGGCCGACTCGCGCTCTTCCGGCCCACCGACGTACTGCCCAGACTGCCCAACGGAACGGCGGAACGGCGGAAGGTCAGGAGGGTACGGGGATGGCTGCTCGTAAGCGGCAGAAAGCACAGGCACAGGCACGTGCACGGGTGAAGGCGGCCGTGACCGGCGGCGTGGTGCTGCTCGGCCTCCTCGCGTTGTCCTGGTCGACCGTGTGGCCGTACGTCCTGGCCGCCGTGATCCTCGGCGGTATCGGGACGGTGGGCTGGTGGCTGTGGCGCACGGACCGGGTGGTGCGCGCGCAGGACCGCCGCTGGCGTCGGAACGACGAGGTGGAGGCCGGCCGCCGGACTCTCGCGCAGGTGGACGCCATGACCGGCACGGAGTTCGAGGAACTGGTCGCCGGTCTGTGCCGCCGCGACGGATGTACGGAGGTCCGCCGGGTGGGCGGTTCGCACGACAACGGCGCCGATGTCCTCGGGCGGCTCCCGGACGGCCGGACCATGGTGATCCAGTGCAAGCGGTACACACCGAGCAGCACGATCGCGAGCCGCGAACTGCGTGATCTGTTGGGCGCCAAGGTGCATTTCCGGGCAGATCTGGCCGTCTTCGTGGCGACCACGCGCTTCAGCCGCCCTTCCGAGGAGTTCGCGGTCGAGCACGGAATCCTCGCCGTGCACCGGGACCACCTGGGGCTCTGGAACAACGGAGTCCCGCTCGCCTCCTTATGGGGCGTGAACGGCCGGGGCCAGGGGGACTCCCGCCACCGGGCACGCTGGAGGCAGGCGTACGGCAAGTGAGCGAGGCACTGTTCGGTCCTCCCGGGCCCGGACTATTCGACCATCGTTGAAAGCTTTGCGGCACGTCAGCACAGGCACGGACACTGAACCCCGCGAACCACAGAAGTCGCACCACGGGTCTCGCACCACAGATCATGGATCACAAGGGGGAAGCATGCGATTCAACCGTTCCGTCCTGACCGCTGCCGCGTTCGCCGCACTGGCGGTGGGGACCACGACCGCGCTGGCGGTGCCCGCCTCGGCCGCGCCCAACACCACACCGCAGAAGGTCTGCGGAAGCGCCTACAAGACCGTGAACTCGGCGGCCATCGGCACCCAGGGCACCGTCTATCTGACGTACAACGCCTCGAACGGCCAGAACTGTGTGGCGACGATCCGCAACAACCCGGGCACCGCGGTGAACATGTCCGCGTACGTCTACGTCCCCGAAACCCAGGAAGGCGCCGGCGACGACGGCGCGTACACGTCGTACGCGGGCCCGGCGTACGTCTACGGCAAGGGCCACTGCATCGACTGGGGCGGCAGCATCAACAACGTCTTCGTCCAGATCACGGGCTCGAACTGCGCGTCCCTGAAGGAGAACCGGGTCACTTCCACCCGCTGACCCGCCGGTCCCGGGCGCCCGGTGAGGGCGTTACGGGCAGACGAGTCGGGCTGTACGCCGGGTTCTGTCGCCCGGGCGCCTCGCGGCGGCCGGGGAGACGGCCATCCATCTAGGGCCGGCGTTGCCGCCGGCCTCGTGCGGTCTACCCGGGGACTCGGGCGGGCAGCCCTCGAACGTCCTCGCAGAGCGCCTTTTACCGCGCTCCTTTTGACCTTGCTCCGGGTGGGGTTTACCTAGCCGCCTGAGTCACCTCAGGCGCTGGTGGTCTCTTACACCACCGTTTCACCCTTACCCGGGACCGAGGTCCCGGGCGGTTTGTTTTCTGTGGCACTGTCCCGCGGGTCACCCCGGGTGGCCGTTAGCCACCACCCTGCCCTGTGGAGCCCGGACGTTCCTCGGGAAGCGCCCCCGAAGGGGACTCCACGCGGCCGTCCGCCCGGCTCGTCTGCCGTGTCGACCATGCTACCGGGCGTTCGCCCCGCCGCCGTCCCGAGGCCGTCGCCAGGAACGAGCCCAGCAGGATCAGGGTGAAGGCCGCCACCACTCCCGCCGTCAGTTCCTCGTCCAGGAACAGGACGCCCGCCGTCACCGCCACCGCCGGGTTGACGTACGTGAAGACCACCGCCCGGGTCGGTCCCACCTCCCTGATCAGCTCCAGGAAGGCCACGAACGCGAGCGCCGTGCAGATCACTCCCAGGCCCGCGAGAGAGGCCAGGACCGGGAGGGAGGGAAGCGTGGCGGGCCATTGCAGGGCCGCCGCCGGGGCGTAGACCACGGCGGACAGGAGCAGGCACGGGGCTATCAGTTGCAGGGTCGGGATCTGGCGGAGGTAGCGCGCCATGATCAAGGGGGCCGTCGCGTAGCCCACCACCGTGATCAGCATTTCCGTGAGGGAACGGGCGTCGCCGCCCGTCAGGTGCGGGACGGTGAGAACCGCGACGCCGCCGAGGCCCAGTGCGAGGCCGAGCGTGCGGCGGGCGCCCAGGTGTTCCGTGTCGCCGAAGAAGCGGGCCAGGAGGACGCCCACGATCGGTACGCCCGCGATCAGCAGGCCCGCCGTCGAGCTGGAGAGGTGGCGTTCGGCGTCGGTCAGGGTCCACCACGGGCCGATGATCTCTATGCACGCGAAGGCCAGCATGGGGCGCCAGTGTGCTCGTACGACGTTGATCAGGTTTCCCTGGCGGACCGCGAAGGGGAGGAGCAGCGCCGCGCCCACCGCACAGCGTGCGAACACCACCATGGACGCGGACATGCCACCGTCCACCGCCACTTTGATCATCAGATACGGGATGCCCCAGAGGACTCCCATGAGGGAGAAGAGAAACCAGCCGCGTGCAGTCATGCGCGCAGTCTGGGGCGGGTCAGCGTCGGGCGTCTTGAACGCTGTTGCGGTACGCCGCAGGCGTCACCCCCAGCACCCGCCGGAACCAGCGGGTGAGGTGTGCCTGGTCCGCGAAGCCCACGAGAGCGGCCGTCTCGGCGGGGCGGTGGCCCGCTTCCAGCAGGCAGCGGGCGCGGTTCACCCGGTACTGGGCGAGCCATGCGTACGGCGGCATCCCCATGCTCGTACGGAAGGCGCGGAGGAGTTGGTAGCGGGACAGGCCGAGGTCCGCCGCCAGGGCCGCCAGGGAGGGCGGGGCCAGGAGTTCGTCGGCGAGGCGGTCGCGTACCGCCTCCGCCACGCGGCCCGCGCCCGGGATCGTGTCGCGTACGTGGCGCGCCGAGGAGTGGCGGCGGGCCAGGGCCGTGAGCAGCCACGGCACCCGGGACTCGGTCTCCAGGGGGTCCGGGCAGGCGCTGAGTTCGGTGTGCGTCAGGCGCAGGGCGGCGGCCAGTTCGGGGTCGTCGAGGAGTGGTTCGCGGAAGTTCGGGATGCCCAGGGTGCCCTCGGTGAGCAGGGGTGTCTCCGCGTACAGAGCGCGGTACGCGTAGCCTCCGGCGGTCTCGGCCGGGCCGCCCGTGTGCACCTCGTCGGGGCCCAGGACCACGATCGAACCGGGGCCCGGACGGATCCGGCCGCCGCGGTAGTCGATGACCTCGGCGCCCGCGACGCAGACCCCGATGGTGAACTCGTCGTGCGCGTGGGGCGCGTACCTGTGGCGGTCGAATCTGGCCGTCAGCAGGTCGAGCGGCCGGCCGGTGCCGCCGAGGGTCGCCCTCGTCCAGACGGCCTGCTCACGCCCGCCCGCGCGTACCGGGCCCCCGTCTCTCCCGCGTCCGCCGTGTTCATGCCCGTCCGCCTCCCCCATGGATGCACCCCCTCGCAAGCGCAACGCACCCGGCCCCGTTTCCATGCCCATCCGCGGTGCGGCTCGCTTGACCTTGCCGCAACGTCAACGTTTCTACTGAGGTCATGCGGATCGGAGAGCTCGCCGCGGCCGTCGGCGTCACGACGCGGACCGTGCGGCACTACCACCAGCTCGGGCTGCTGCCCGAGCCCGAGCGGCGCCCCAACGGCTACCGCGACTACGGGCTGCGGCACGCCGTCGCGCTGGCCCGGATCAGACGGCTGACCGAGCTGGGGCTCGGGCTCACCGAGGTACGGGACGTCCTCGCGGACGACGCCGGCCGCGACCTCGCCGAGGTGCTCGCGGAACTCGACGACGACCTGGCACGCCAGGAGGCGGCCATCCGGGCGAGGCGGCTGCGGCTGCGCGCCCTGCTCGACGCGGGCCGGATACCCGCGGAGGGTCCCGTTTCCCCCGAACTCGCCGCCATCTTCGGCGAGATGACCCGCCATCCGGAGCCGGCGATCGCCGCGAAGGACCGCGAGATGATCGCCCTGCTCGAAACGGTCGCGGCCCCGAAGGAACGGGAGCGGCTGCTGTCGGCGCTGCGCGCCACCGCGGATGTGCCGGGCGCCCCGGAGCGGGCGCACGCGGCCTACACGCTGCTGGACGAGCTCGCGGACGCCGACCCGGCCGACCCGCGCGTCGAGGAGGCCGCCCACGCCATCGCCGACTGCCTCCCGGACGAGGCCCTGGCCGGCCTGGGTCTGGACGGCCTCGGCCTCGACGGCTTCGACCCGGACGGGCCCGAGGCGGACGGCGGCGGCTTCCTGAGCGCCTTCCTCGACGACTTCCCGCCCGCGCAGTCCGCGGCCGTCCTGCGCACGATCCAGCTCCTCGTGCAACGCGCCCGCCCCGAACACGGCCGTCCGGAGCGCGGGCGATGACGGCCGGACGCGTACGGCGGCTCGTCGCGCACGAGGCGCGGCTGCTGGCGAGCATCGGCCGGTGGGTGGCCCGTCGCCCGCACGGTGTCGGGCCGGGGCCGGGACAAGGGCGGGCCTTCGGGTACGCCCGGGGGCAGGGCGCCATGATGTTCGGTCTCGGGTTCGTGTGTGTCCTGGAGAGCGCCTGCATGGCGGTGCTGCTGCGCAACCATCCCGCCGTGCACCGGGTCGTGCTCGCCCTCGACGTCTACACGCTGCTGCTCGTCGTCGGTATGCACGCGGCGTCCGTGACCCGTCCGCACGTCCTCGGCGACACGGTCCTGCGCGTCCGCCGCGCCGCCCATGTCGATCTGCGCGTCCCGCTGTCCTCGATCGCCTCCGTACGACGGGAGTTGGTCACCACGCACGAACGGACCGAGGGCCGACTGGATCTGCCGATGGCCGCGCAGACCACGGTCACCCTCGAACTGGACGCCCCGGTAAGGCACTTGAGCTTCCTGGGGCGCCCCCGGGACGTACGGCTGATCCGCTTCCACGCCGACGAGTCCGACGCGCTGGTACGCGCGATACGCAAGGCCGTACAGCCCCCGCCCGTACAGCCCTCGCCCGTACAGCCCGCTCCGCTCACGCGGGAGCGAACAGCACCTTCGCCGTCCCCGGGTCGGCCCGGGTGAGCCGTACCCGCAGCCGCTCCCCCAGCGGCAGCGCCGTCCCGTTCCCGCTCTCGATGCGGGCGACGACGGCAGGCACCTCCAACTGGACCGTTCCCACGGTGGGTTCGCGCTCCTGTACGTCCACGACGGTGGCGTCGAAGAGTTCGCCGACGCGGTCCTTGAGCAGGGCCGCCTCGACGATGTCCACGCATCCGCGCTCGGCCTGGCCCGCCCTGCGGTTGCCCTCGGCCATCCGGGCGGGCAGTTCGTCGAGCGCGGCGAGCACCCACTCGGGCGGGGCGGCGCCCGCGGCTGCGGCCAGGGACAGTTCGGAGGCGTACCGGTCGACGAGGCGGCGCAGCGGGGCCGTGCAGTGGGTGTAGGGCGCGGCGACGGCGGCGTGCGTGGTGATCCCGGGGACCGCCCCGTCCCGGAAGGGGGTGTAGCCGGCGCCGCGCAGCAGTGTCGTGCACTCCTGGAGGAAGGCCGCGTGGTGCGGCCGGTGCGGGTCGAGGGAACGGATGAGGCGCGCGTACGAGACGTGGTGCGGCCAGTCGATGCGCAGCGCGTGCGCGGTGCGCCGCAGCCGGCCGACCGCGCCGTCGGGGGCGGTCGGGAGCGTGCGCAGGATGCCGGTGCCGTGCGTGAGCATCAGCTCGGCGGCGGCCATGCCGGTGAGGAGGGAGATCTGCGCGTTCCAGCCCTCGGCGGGCAGCGGGGCACGGTAGACGAGTTCGTACGTGCCGCCGTGGGTCTGGGTCCTATCGGGGGCGCGGGTCCCGTCGGGGGCGCGGATCCCGTCGGGGGCGGGTCGCTCGATGATCTCCTGCTCGGGGACGTCGAGGGAGATGCCGCCGCGGTCCACCTCCCGCTGCTCGCGCAGCAGCCCGATGTCCTTGAGGAGGGCGAGGGGTTCCTCGGCCGTGCCCGCGTCGATCTGCCGCTGTACGCCCGCGTAGTCGAGCTTGGCCCGGCTGCGGACCAGGGCACGGCGTACGTCGGTCGCGGTCGGGGCGCCGTCCGCGTCCAGGTCGATCGTCCACAGGACGGCCGGGCGGGCCCCGTCCGGGAGCAGGCTCGCGGCGCCCTCGCTCAGCGCCGGCGGGTGCAGCGGGGTCTTCCCATCCGGGAAGTAGAGCGTGGTGACCCGGCGGTGGGCTTCGGCGTCCAGTGCGGCGCCGGGTACGACGAAGGCGGCCACGTCGGCGATCGCGTACCGCACCCGATAGCCGTGCGGGCGGCGCGAGAGGTGCATGGCCTGGTCGAGGTCGGTGGAGGTGGGCGGGTCGACGGTGAAGAAGGGGATGTCCGTCGCGTCGGCCCTCGTGCCGGGGTCCGGCGCCGTCGGCTCGCGGGCGGCGCGTTCGGCTTCGGCGAGCACGTCCGGCGGGAAGTCCTCGGGGACGCCCAGTTCGGTGCGCAGGGCGCGCAGCGCGGCCCGCAGCGGGGTCTCGGCTGCGTCGGTCGCTCGTATCCGGCGGCGGGGCACACGACGAGCGTAGGACGGGGTGCGGCGGGCGGCACCCCGTAGGCTGGCGGGTGCTCCGCCTACGTACCGAAAGCCCCAGGGAGATCCGCCGTGCTCGTGTTGTTGCCGCCGTCCGAAGGAAAGGCTCCCTCCGGGCGGGGCGCGCCGTTGAAGCCGGAGTCGCTGTCGCTGCCGGGGCTCGCCGAGGCACGCCAGGCGGTCCTCGACGAGCTGGTCGAGCTGTGCGCGGCCGACGAGGAGAAGGCGCGCGAGGTGCTCGGGCTGAGCGAGGGCCTGCGCGGCGAGGTCGCCAAGAACACGGAGCTGCGGACCGCGGGGGCGCGGCCCGCCGGGGAGATCTACACGGGCGTGCTGTACGACGCCCTGGACCTGGCCTCCCTCGACACCGCGGGCAAGCGGCGGGCGGCGCGTTCGCTGCTCGTCTTCTCGGGGCTGTGGGGGGCGGTCCGGGTGACGGACCGGATTCCCTCGTACCGCTGCTCGATGGGGGTGAAGCTGCCCGGTCTCGGGGCGCTGGGCGCGCACTGGCGTGCGCCGATGGCCGCCGTGCTGCCCGAGGCCGCCGGGAGCGGGCTCGTCCTCGACCTGCGGTCGGCGGCGTACGCGGCCGCGTGGAAGCCGAAGGGTGAGGTCGCGGGGCGTACGGCGAGCGTACGGGTGCTGCACGCGCCGACCCGGAAGGTCGTCAGCCACTTCAACAAGGCGACGAAGGGGCGCATCGTACGGAGCCTCATGGAGACCGGGGTCGTTCCGGCGGGCCCGGCGGAGCTGGTGGAGGCGTTGCGGGATCTGGGGTACGTGGTGGAGGTTGCGGGGACGGGTGGTGCGGCGGGTGCGGCCGGTGCGGGCAAGCCGTGGATGCTGGATGTGCTGGTGGACGAGATCCACTGAACGCTGTTGCAGTATGCGCAACGACCTTTGCGCATACTGCGTGCCGAGGGCAGGATGACGGCATGTCGCCTTCGCCGCTGCCCTCGTCGCCCTCGCCGTCACCGTCGCCCCTCCCTGTGCTCGAACTCGCGCCCGTCGTGCCCGTGGTCGTCGTCGAGGACCTCGCGGACGCCGTTCCGCTGGCGCGGGCGCTCGTCGCGGGCGGGCTGCCCGCGATCGAGGTGACGCTGCGGACGCCGGTGGCGCTCGACGCGATCCGGGCGATCGCGGACGAGGTGCCGGGGGCGGTGGTCGGTGCGGGCACGGTCATCTCGCCCGCCCAGGTGACGGACTGCGTGGCCGCCGGGGCGCGGTTCCTCGTCAGCCCCGGCTGGACGGACGTACTGCTCGACGCGATGAAGGCGTCCGGGGTGCCGTTCCTGCCGGGGGTGTCGACGACGTCGGAGGTCGTGGCGCTGCTGGAGCGCGGGGTGCGCGAGATGAAGTTCTTCCCGGCTCAGGCGGCCGGCGGCACGGCGTATCTCAAGTCGCTGGCCGGGCCGCTGCCGCAGGCCCGCTTCTGCCCGACGGGCGGTATCGGCCCCGCCGTCGCCCCCGAGTACCTGGCCCTGCCGAACGTCCTCTGCGTGGGCGGAAGCTGGATGCTCCCGTCGGACGCGACCGCCTCCGGCGACTGGGCCCGGGTGGAATCCCTCGCCCGAGAGGCGGCGAGGTTGCGCCCGTAGGGCGCCTCTTGGGGCGCCCCGAGGGGGCGCGGGGAACGGCGCGGGCAACCCCCACCGGCCCGCACCCGACAAACGACGGTTCCCCTCCAAGGGGCGCGGGGAACGGCGCGACCAGCCCTCACCGGCCTACAGCCGACGAACAACCGATCCCCCGAAGGGGCGCGGGGAACTGCGCGAGCAACCCCCACCGGCCCGCACCCGGCCAGCGACCGGCCCCTCAAGAGCTCAACGCAGTGACCTCGTTCAGCAACCGCACACTCGCGTTCCCGTCCGCGTAATACGCCACCTCCGAGAGCGACGCCGCAGCCAGTTCCATCCGGAACAGGGCCTCCGGCGGGGCGCCCAGCGCCAGCCGCACCAACGTCTTGATCGGCGTCACGTGCGACACGACGAGCACCGTACGGCCCGCGTACGCCGCGAGCAGCCCGTCCCGGGCAGCCGCCACACGCCGCGCCACCGCCTCGAAACTCTCGCCGCCGCCGGTCGGTTCGGCGTCCGGTGAGGCCAGCCAGGCTTTCATGTCGTCCGGGTGGCGCTCCCGTACCTCCGCGAAGGTCAGGCCCTCCCAGGCGCCGAAGTCCGTCTCGCGGAGGCCGTCCTCGATGTGTACGTCCAGGTCCAGGCGGGCGGCTGCGAACGCGGCGGTTTCGCGACAGCGGGTCAGGGGGGAGGACACGATGGCCTGTACGGCGCCGCGTTCCCTGCCGCGTTCCCTGCCGGGTGCGGTGCCGCGTGCGGCCAGGGCGGTGGCGACGCGCTCCGCCTGGTGGCGGCCGGTGTCCGAGAGGGGTGGGTCGGTGGGGGCGCCTGCCCCGCTCCCACCTCCGCGTCCGCTTCCGCTTCCGGAGAAGCGCTTCTGCGGGGTGAGGGGGGTTTCGCCGTGGCGGAGGAGCAGGAGGGTGGTGGGGGTGCCCAGGTCTGGGGGGCGGGTCATGTTCTTGGCTGCCTGTACGTCGGTGGTACGGGGGTTGTGGTCCGGCTGACGGCCCGTCGTGGCTGGCCGCGCAGTTCCCCGCGCCCCTTACGGGGCCCTGACCGAGGCCCGCCCGGCTGCCGCCCGAAGCCGCAGGCGGGGATCGGCATTCGGCTCACCGGCCGTCGTGGCTGGGCGCGCCGTTCCCCGCGCCCCTTACGGGGCCCCACCGGGGCCCCCGGGGCGGGGGTTACAGGCCCGACTCCGATGTGCGGATCAGGATGCGGCGGCAGTTCTCGCAGCGGAGGACCTGGTCCGGGGCCGCCGCCTTCACCTCGTTCACCTCGGTGATGTTGAGCTCCAGGCGGCAGCCCTCGCAGCGGCGCTGGTAGAGGCGGGCCGCGCCGACGCCGCCCTGCTGCTCGCGGAGCTTCTCGTAGAGCTTCAGGAGGTCCGCGGGGACGGAGCCCGCGACGACCTCGCGCTCCTTCTGTAGCGTCGCGCTCTCTCCGTCGAAGGACTCGTAGGACGCGTCCCGCCGGCCCGTCGCGTCGTCGATCTTCGACTGGACGGACGAGACCCGCCCGGTCAGCTCGGCGACCCGCTCCTGCGCGGACTCGCGGCGTTCCATGATCTCCAGGACGACGTCCTCAAGGTCACCCTGCCGCTTGGCCAGCGAGGTGATCTCGCGCTGGAGGTTCTCCAGGTCCTTCGGGGACGTGACGGCGCCGGAGTCCAGCCGCTGCTGGTCGCGCGAGGCACGCTGGCGCACCTGGTCGACGTCCTGCTCCGCCTTGGTCTGCTCGCGGGAGCAGTCGCTCTCCTCGGTCTGGGCGGCGACGAGCAGGTCACGCAGCTGCGTGAGGTCCTTGGTCAGCGACTCGATCTCGTCGTGCTCCGGCAGCGAACGCCGCTTGTGGGCGAGCTGCTGGAGGCGGGCGTCGAGGGACTGTACGTCGAGGAGTCGGATCTGGTCGGCGGGCGCGGCGTTCAGTTGGGGGCTCCAGGTGAAGGGGAGTGGGAGTTCCACGGATCGGTGACCGTCTTCGAGACATGGACCCGCAGGCCCCAGCCGTGACGGTCGGAAATCTCGTCGAGCTGGGCTGCGGCCAGCTCGCACCAGGGCCACTCGGTGGCCCAGTGCGCCGCGTCGAGCAGCGCGAGAGGACTGTGGGCGCGGGCCTCGGACGCCGGGTGGTGGCGCAGGTCCGCGGTGAGGAAGGCGTCCACGCCCGCGGCGCGTACGTCCTCGAAGAGGCTGTCGCCGGAGCCGCCGCTGACCGCGACGGTCCGCAGCAGTGCCTCCGGGTCGCCCGCCACCCTGATGCCCTGCGCCGTCGCGGGCAGGCGTTCGGCGGCGCGCGCGGCGAACTCGCGGACGGTGACCGGGTGGTCCAGTTCGCAGACGCGCCCGAGGCCCCGGCGGCCCGCCGGGTCGGCGGGGTCCGGCACCAGGGGACGTACGACCCGCAGGTCCAGCGCGCCCGCGAGGGCGTCGCTCACCCCCGGGTCGGCGCGGTCGGCGTTCGTGTGGGCGACGTGCAGCGCGATGTCGTTCTTGATGAGCGTGTGCACGGCCCGGCCCTTGAAGGTGGAGGCCGCGACCGTCGTCGTACCGCGCAGATAGAGCGGATGGTGGGTGACCAGCAGGTCGGCGCCCAGCTTCACCGCCTCGTCCACGATCTCCTGGACCGGGTCGACGGCGAACAGGACACGGGAGACCTGCTGGTCGGGGTCTCCGCAGACCGTCCCGACCGCGTCCCATGCCTCCGCGCTCCCGGGGGGCCAGAGGGCGTCGAGCGCGGCGATTGCTTCAGACAGACGGGGCACGAACAAAAGGCTACCTGCCTTGTGTCCGTGCCCCACCGGTCGCGGGTGACTCGACCGGCCGCGACCGCGCGACGCCGTGCCGGCCGCCCGCCCCGGCGCCCGCCCGACGCCTGCCCGACGCCTGTCAGGCACGGTGATCCCGGTCTGCTCGGCGCGGCCCCGACCATGAGCACCTTCGCTCCCGTCGAGCACACCCGCCCCCGTTCCCTCAGGCGAATCGGAAGGCGGCCACTCTTATGTGTGAAGGGGCTGCCCGCGGGTCCCACGACTGTGCGTGCGAAAACTAGTTTCGTCGCCGGAGGTGACCGAACGATGGCGGCCTGTGCGATCGAGTCCGCGGCGTCCGAGAACGGAAGGGCCACGCGGGCGGGGTGCGTGATCACCGTCGACGGGGCGTACGCGGCCCGGCTGGCCCGCAGCGGCGAGTCCTGGTTCCCGGAGCGCTGGACGCTGGACGGCCCTGAGCCCTACGCCGTGCCCCTGCCGGGCAACCAGCCGGAGGAGCCCGGCACGGAGGTGCTGCCGATGGCGGACGGGCGCGTGCTCATCCACCGGTTCACCGACGGGCGGCACGCGTTCTCCCTGCTGTACCCGACGGGTCCCGGCACGGGTGAGGTGCCGCTCGGCGCGGTGGAGTGCCCCGAGCCGGGCACGGAGCTGCGGCTGCTGCCACCGGCTCCGGACGGCACACGGGCGTACGCGCTTGCCGTGGGCCGGGGTTCGACCGCGGTGTGGCTGGTGGCGGGCGGCGCGTTCGGGCCCGAGCATCTCGCGGAGGTGCCGGGGCGCTGCTCGGGCGGGGTGTGGCTGGGCGGCGGGGACCGGCTGCTCGCGCTGGACCGGGAGTCGCAGGGCAGGACCAAGACGGTGGTCGTCGATCTGGAACGCGGGGGCGAGGTGTCGCCGCTGCTGCAGATCTCCGAGGAGAGCAACGACCGGCTGCTGCTCGCGGACGCGGACAGCGGGCTGCTCCTGATCCGCTCGGACGCGCCCTCCCCGGGGCAGGAACGGCTCGGCTGGGGTGTGCTGGGGAGCACGCTGCCGGTCCGCTTCCCGGAGTGCCTTCAGCCGGCCGGGTGCACGGTCACGCCGTTCGCGATCCAGCCGGGTCTGGTACTGACGCCGGAGAGCTGCGGGGTCGCGCTGCGGATCGACGGCGACGGCGGCGCCGGTGGCTCGGGCAGCTGGCTGGGAGTCTGGCGCCCGGCGGAACGCCACCTCCACCAGCTCCCGCCCCCCGAGGGCTGGCTGACCGGCTCCGGCCGCTGGACCAGGGACGGAGTGCTCCACCTGCCGTACGCGACGGGGGCGGTGCCGTGCGGGGTGGCAACGGTGGAAGGGTCCACCGTTACGGGTGAAGCACCAGGGGACCCGTCGGATCAGGAACCGCAGCCGCAGCAGGGGCAGGGGCAGGGGCCGGAACAGAAGCCGGGGGTGACCCGCCCGGTACCGCTCCAACAGGCCCCGCTGACGGCCCAAGCAGTCGCAAGCGCCTTCGCGGGCCGCAGGGCGGCACAGGCGGCGGGGAGGAGCCGGGGCCCGGGCGGGACGCCTCACCGCGCCCCGGACCGCACCCCGGACCACCCGTCGAACCGGGCACCGGACGCGGCTCCGGACCGTCCTTCGGCCCCCGCACCGGACGCGATTCCGAACCGCCCGTCGGGCCGAGCCTCAGACACGACCCCGAACCACCCCTCAGGCCGAGCCTCAGACACGACCCCGAACCACCCGATGAACCAAGCACCGGACGCGACTCCAAACCACCCGTCGGCCCCCGCACCGGACACGACTCCGAACCACCCGTCGGGCCGAGCCTCAGACACAACTCCCAACCACCCGTCGCCCCCCGCACCGGAACGCGCTTCGGCCCGGAGGCCCGAACCGGCTCCGGGGACCGCTCGGGGCGGGACCTCGTATCCCGCTCCGGAAGGGAACCGGGACCGGGACTGGAACCGGGGCCGGGACCTGGACACGCCCGCGGGCGGCGCTCGCGTCGCCGTGCTCGACGGCGTCCCGGGCGCGACCCCCGACCGGGCCACGGCGGAAAGCCAAGCTGCGGCCCGGGCTCTGGCCCTCCGCCAGGCTCCTGGCGGAAGTTCCGCCGGAGCCCCCGAGGGGGATCCAGGCAGTACGCCGGACGACGCCCCGCGCAGGGACGCCGGCTCCGAGTTCGGCTCTGGTTCCGGTGCCGGTTCCAAGCCCAGCACCGCTTCAGGCGCCGGGCCCGAGACCAACTCCCTCCTCCCCGCGCTCCGCCCCACCGCCCCTCCCCCGACACCCCCCGGTGTCCACTCCCGACCCCCCGAGCCGGCGCAGCCACTCCGTGTGGAGCGGGTCAGTTGTGAGGCGCCTGCTGACTTTCGGGGGCTTCGGGTGGGCGCCGGGGGCGGGCCGTCGCCGAGTTCTCTCAAAGTGACCACCGAGTAGCCCCGACCACCCCTCAGGTCGGTCACAACCGACCGTTAGAATCTCCGGCGCTGTACCGAAGGATCTTGCTGACGGGGTGAATTCCAGATGAGCGAAACGAACACCATGGAGACGACGGTCACCGACCCGCGGGGGATGTCGGCCCAGGCCGACGACGACGGTGGCCAGGGCCGGCACCGGGGGCCCGTCTCCGCACAGGAGGACGGGGCGATCCCCCGTGGCCGGCACCGCAGGCCGGCCGAGCAGCACGACTCAGGGGCCTGACCACACCACGGGCCGCGACACGACACGGCCCCGTCCGACACTCGTCGGGCGGGGCCGTTCCGCATGGGGGCAGCAGATCCTTGGCTGCTCGTGCTGCGAGAGCTACTCGTGCTTCAGGCCCAGTACCTCCGCCGCCGCGAACGTCTCCCCCCGCGGCCGGTCCGCGTAGTGCGGCGTGAGCAGCGCGTCCAGTTCGTCGTACGTGAAGGCGTCCTGCTTGGTGTCGAACTTCGCCGCCACCCGCGGCCGTTCGACGACGGCGACCATCCCGCCGTGCACGACGAGCAGCTGGCCGTTGACGTGTCGCGCGGCAGGCGAGGCCAAGTAGCCGACAAGCGGGGCGACATGCTCGGGCGCGAGCGGATCGAGCGCTTCCCGCCCTCCAGCCCCCTGCCCCTCCCCTGGCTCCTGGAAGCCCGCGAAGACGTCCGCCGTCATCCGGGTCCGGGCCCGCGGGCAGATCACGTTCGCCGTGACGCCGTACTTGGCCAGTGCCAGCGCCGTCGAGGTCGTCAGACCGACGATCCCGCCTTTCGCGGCGGCGTAGTTGGGCTGTCCCGCGGAGCCCGCGAGGAACGCCTCCGAGGAGGTGTTCACGATCCGCCCGTACACCGGCGCGTCCGCCGCCTTGGACCGTGCCCGCCAGTGCGCGGACGCGAAGTGGGTGGTGTTGAAGTGGCCCTTCAGATGGACGCGGATCACCGAGTCCCACTCGTCCTCGGACATGGAGAAGACCATCCGGTCCCGCAGGATGCCCGCGTTGTTGACGAGGATGTCGAGCTGCCCGAACTCGGCGACCGTCAACTCGACCAGTTCCCGCGCCTGTTCGTGGTCGGCCACGTCCCCCGTGTGCGCGAGCGCGCGGCCGCCCGCCGCCCGGATCTCGGCGGCGACCTCCTCGGCGGGCCCGGCCGACGCGTCGCCGGATCCGTCCCGGCCGGGCTGTCCGTAGTCGTTGACGACGACAGCGGCCCCCAGCCGGGCCAGTTCCAGTGCCTCCGCCCGGCCGAGCCCGCGTCCGGCCCCCGTGACGACCGCGGCCCGCCCCTCAAGCGGCAGAAGGGGCGGATGCGGCAGACGTGGCAATGACATGGAAGTCCCTTCGGCTCGACCGGCCGTGACCGGAGGTTCGGGGCAACGGCAACGGCAACGGCAACAACAGCGACAGCGACAGCGACAGCGACAGCAGTGGACGCAGCAGCGTCAGATCTCGATGCACGTACGCAGCGAGACCCCCGTACGCATCTGGTCGAGCGCCTCGTTGATGTCGGTGAGCGGCACCCGGTGTGTGATCAGGCCCTCCAGGTCGATGCGTCCGGCGCGCCACAGCGCGATGGTCCGCTCGTACGACCGCAGGACGTCCCCCCCGCCGTACATGGACGGCAGGATCCGCTTCTCGTCGAAGAACAGCTCGAACATGTTGAGCTGCAGGAAGTCGTCCATGGCGCCCGCGCCGACGACGACCAGCGTGCCGCCGCGGCGGGTGTTCTCGTACGCCGTGCGGGCGGTGGCGGAGCGGCCGACGACCTCGAAGACGTAGTCGAAGCCCTCGCCCGCGGTCACCGACTGCTTGGCGTCGGGGAGTTCGTCGGGCGAGACGGCCTTGGTCGCGCCGAACCTCAGCGCGGCCTCGCGGCGCGAGAGCACGGGGTCGACGGCGACGATCTCCGCCGCTCCGCGGAGCCGCGCGCCCTGGATCGCGGAGATGCCGACGCCTCCGCAGCCGATGACGGCGACCGACGAACCGGCCTCCACGTCAGCGGTGTTGAGGGCGGCGCCGAGCCCCGTGGTGACCCCGCAGCCGATGAGCGCGGCGATGTCGAAGGGCACGTCGTCCGGGATCGGCACGGCGCAGCCCGCGTCGACGACGACCTCCTCGGTGAAGGTCCCGGTGCCCGCGAAGCCGAACACATCGCCGCCGGGGCGCTTGAAGTTGGGCGTGCCGGCGTTCATGAACCCGGCGAGACACAGTTCGGTCTGGCCGCGCTTGCAGGCGGGACACGCGCCGCACGCGGGCAGCCAGCAGACGACGACCCGGTCACCGGCCTTGACGTTCGTGACACCCTCGCCGACCTCCAGGACCTCACCGGCCCCCTCGTGCCCGGGGATGAAGGGCGCGGGCTGCGGCAGTACCCCGGCCATCGCCGAGAGGTCCGAGTGGCACAGGCCGGTGGCCCGCACCCGGATGCGTACCCGGCCCGGTCCGAAGCCCGTCGCCTCGACGTCGTCGAATATCTCCAGCTTGTCCTGGCCGATCTCGTGCAGTACGGCTGCGCGCATGGTGCGGCTCCCCTCGGAAACGTGCGGAACGTGCGAAAGCTGCGAAACGTTCGGACGGCACGCGCCCCTCGTCCTCGGGACGCTCAGGTGTGTTCGACGACGGTGTCGGTGAGGACGGGCGCGTCGTCGCGTTCGGCCGCGCCCGCCGTCACCCGGACCCGGCCGTCCTCCTCCCACATGCGCACGCGCAGGGTCTCCCCCGGGTACACCACCCCGGCGAAGCGCGTGGCGCAGGAGCGGACCCGGGTGACATCGCCGCCGAGCACGGTGTCCACGACCGCCTTCAGCGTCATCCCGTACGTGCACAGTCCGTGCAGGATCGGGCGGTCGAAGCCGGCGAGCTTGGCGAACTCGGGGTCGGCGTGCAGCGGGTTCCAGTCGCCGGAGAGCCGGTACAGGAGGGCCTGGTCCGCGCGGATCGGGCGTTCGACGGTCCGGTCCGGGGCGCCCGTCGGCGGTTCGGGGCGCGTGGAGGGGCCCCGGTCGCCGCCGAAACCGCCTTCGCCGCGTACGAAGATCTGCGCGTCGTTGGTCCAGAGCGGCCCGTCCGCGTCGGCGACCTCGGTGCGTACGACGAGGATGGCGGCCTTGCCCTTGTCGTACACGGCGGCGATCCGGGCGGTGGCGACCGCCTCACCGGCGACCGGGATCGGCCGGTGCAGCGTGACGGTCTGGCCGCCGTGCAGGACGTGCGCGAGGTTGACGTCGACGCCCGGCATGGAGAGGCCGCTGATCACGCCCGGGGAGCCCGCGCCCGCGACGGTCGCGAAGCTCGGCAGGACGTGCAGCCGGGACTCCAGGGTGTAGCGCAGTTCGTCGGGGTCGGTCGCGGGGTCGTCCCGGTCGGGGTTCGCGCCGGCGCCGACGCCGAGGTGGTAGAGCTGGACGTCCTTGTGACCCCAGGCGATCCCGGCGGACCGGGGCTCGGCCGCGAGGGCCTGGGCAACGTCGATGGGCATGGGGCTCCTGACTGCCGCGCGGAGAACACGGACGGGCACGGGAGAACACGGGAAGACCTCGATGCGGCCGTCCGCACCGTCGGTCGCACCGAGGTCGACTCCGGGCCGGGGAACCTGGAACCCGCCTGTTCTAGAACGCGTTCCAGTACCGGCGATCCCCTGTATAGCCGAGCCCCGGGCACATGTGAAGACTCCTGACGCCATGTCAGATAGCGGCGTGACCGCACGCACTCCCGAGTCCCGGCAGCGCCCCTGCGGCGCCCTGGCTGTGCCCCGGCCATGACATTTGTCCTGCCCGAGTCCGTACATGCGCATCTGCCGCGCCCCGCCCGCCGCTCCGTAGCGTCGTTCCCATGACGAAGACGGGGACGACGGCAGGAACGAGGACGGGGCCGAGGACGGAGACGGCGGCGGAGACGTCGACGGGGACGGCGGCGGTACGGATGACGGGGGCGGTCAAGGCCTTCGGTGCGGTACGGGCCGTGGACGGGGTCGACCTGGAGATCGCCCGCGGCGAGACGGTCGCACTGCTCGGCCGCAACGGCGCGGGCAAGTCCACCGCGCTCTCCCTCCTGCTGGGCCTGAACGAGCCCGACGAGGGCACCGTCCGCCTCTTCGGCGCCGCTCCGGAGCACGCCGTACGGGCCGGCCGGGTCGGTGCCATGCTGCAGGACGCGCGGCCCGTGCCGCGGGTGACGGTGGGTGAGCTGATCGGGTTCGTGGCCCGCACCTATCCCGCGCCGATGCCCGTCCGGGAGGCGCTGACGCTGGCCGGCGTCGCCGAACTGGCCGGGCGGCGCGTCGACCGGCTCTCCGGGGGCCAGACCCAGCGGGTGCGGTTCGCGGTCGCCCTCGTCGGGAACCCCGCGCTGATCGTGCTGGACGAACCGACCGCCGCGCTGGACGTGGAGGCCCGGTACGCCTTCTGGGACTCGATGCGGGCGTACGCGCGCCACGGCCACACCGTCCTGTTCTCCACGCACTACCTGGAGGAGGCGGACGCCAACGCCGACCGGATCGTGGTCGTCGACCACGGGCGGATCGTCGCCGACGGCACCGGCGAGCAGCTCAGACGGGCCGCCGGCGGCAGTCTCGTCGCCTTCGACCTCGCGGGTGCAGGTACGGACGGGCTGTCGCTGCTGCCCGGCGTGGTCTCCCTGGAGGTCCGGGGTGACCGGGCCCGGCTGCGGACCGACGACCCGGACGCGACGGTGATCGCGCTGGCCGAACGAGGTGCGATACGGGGCCTGGAGGTCGCTCCGGCCTCGCTGGACGACGCGTTCCTGGCGCTGACCGCCACGGCCAGCGGCTCGACCTCTCCCTCGGCCTCCGACTCGGCCTCCGACTCGGCCTCCGACACGGTGGCACAGCCCGCTTCCCTGGAGACGGTGTGATGATGCTCGACTATCTGCGGCTCGAAGTGCGCCGGACCCTGCGCGACGTCGGCTTCATGATCGGCGGGGTCGTGATGCCGGTGGTGATGTACCTGCTGTTCACGAACCTCGGGGGCGGCGCCGACGCCGACTGGAAGACCGCGTCCATGATCGGCATGGCCGCGTACGGGGCGATGGGCTCGGCCCTGAACACCGGCGGCGGGGTCGCCGAGGACCGCACGACCGGCTGGCTGCGACAACTGCGGATCACTCCGATGAGCCCGCGCCAGGTGGTCACGGGGCGTGCGCTGACCGGCGCGGTGACGGTCCTGCCCGCAATCGTCGCGGTCCTCGCGGCGGGCGGCCTGGTCAACGGCGTACGGATGGACGCCTGGAAGTGGGCGGTCGTCGCGCTGGCGCTGTGGCTCGGCTCGGTGCCCTTCACCCTGCTCGGGCTCGGCAACGGCTACCGGCTGACCGCGCAGGCCACCGGCGTGGTGAACATGGTGTGCAACCTGACGCTCGCGGTGGTCGGCGGGCTGTGGTTCCCCCTGGCCCTGTTCCCCGGCTGGCTGCGGTCGCTGTCGTCCTACACCCCCACGAACCGCTTCGCACAGCTCGGTACGGCCGTCGCCGACGGGCGGGCGCCCGCGCTCGCGGCCGTCCTGGTGCTGACCGGCTGGCTGCTGCTCTTCGGCTCGTACGCTGTGGTCTCGTACCGCAGGACCGCGCGGACCGTCTGAACGGAATCGGGAACAGGTACACGCAGGCGTACACGTACACGTACAGGCACGGGCACAGGAACGGGGGCCGGGCAGATGTCCTGGTTGCGGAGCGTCAGTTGCCGGATGGCCGAACGGCGGGAGGAGCGGACCGGGCACAGGAACGCGAGGCTCCCCGAGCACCTGGGCCCGCCGCCCAGCGGTTTCGCGCTGCTGCCCTGGCTCCTCATGGGAATGGGCGCCTTCTCCAACCTCTTCCAGGGCAGGACCCCGAACCCGTGGATCGGCGGCATCGGACTCCTCGTCTTCAACTCCCTCTACATCCAGGTGGTGTTCCGCGCCTTCACCAAGGAAGCCCGCGAGGCCCGCTCCACCCGGGGCGCGCTGATCGCGCTGGGCGTGGTGACCTGCCTCCTCGGCGGTCTGTACGGGGGCAGCTGGCTCCTCTTCTTCCCGCTGCTCGGGCTCGCCGCGGGCGCGATCGTCCGCGGGCCGTGGCTCGGCAGGACCGGGGTCGGACTGAGCGTGCTCGCCGGCGTCGTGGCGGGGGTGCGGGACGGCTGGGGCGCGGTGAACGTCGCGTACGGCACGTTCCTGTCCACGATGGTGACCGCCGCGATCCTGTCCCTGTCCGACGCCGTACGCGAACTGCGGGCCGCGCGCGAGGAGTTGGCGCACCAGGCCGTCGAGAAGGAGCGGCTGCGGTTCTCCCGCGACCTGCACGACCTGCTCGGCCACACGCTCTCCGTCATCGTCGTGAAGTCCGAGGCGGCCCGGCGCCTCGCCCACCGGGACCTGGACGCGGCGCTCGTCCAGGTCTCCGACATCGAGTCGGTCGGCCGGCAGGCGCTCACCGAGATCCGTGAGGCGGTCACGGGGTACCGCGAGGGCAGTCTGGCCACCGACCTGGACCGGGCGCGGTCGGCGCTCAAGGCCGCGGGGATCGAACCCGTCGTACGGCAGTCGGGGCCGCCGTTGTCCGCGCAGGCGGAGGCGCTGCTCGGGTGGGTCGTGCGGGAGGCCGTCACCAATGCGGTGCGGCACAGCGGCGCCCGCCGCTGCTCGATCACGGTGGACGGGGGGTCGGAGCGGGTGCGGGTGCGGGTGTCGGACGACGGCGGGGGTGCGGCCGCCGTGCCCGCGTCCTCGCCCCCTGGTTCCTCACCCTCCGTCTTGCCGGGTATCGGCGGGACCGGGCTCAAAGGGCTGACCGAGCGGCTTGCGGCGGCGGGGGGTTCTCTGGAGGCGGGGCCTGGAAGCCGGGGCGGGTTCGTGGTGACGGCGGAGCTTCCGGGAGAGGCGGTGGGGGTGGCTGCGGTCTGAGGGGGCCCGGGGGTGGTTTTGCCGGGTGCGGGTGCGGGTGCGTGGGGGCTGGTTGCGCAGTTCCCCGCGCCCCTGAAAGGCACGAGTGCGGCCCCTGAGCAGGGGAGCCGAGACAGCCTAATGTTGGGGTGTGAACGAGATGCCCCAGGATCATCGGCCTGCCAAGTCCATCCGTGTGCTGCTCGCCGAGGATCAGGGGATGATGCGGGGCGCGTTGGCTCTGCTCCTCGGGCTGGAGGCCGACATCGACGTGGTGGCGCAGGTCGGGACGGGGGACGCCATCGTGGGGGCCGCCCTGGAGTCCCGGCCCGATGTCGCGCTGCTGGACATCGAACTGCCCGGGATCAGCGGGCTCGACGCCGCCGCGCTGCTGCGTCAGGAGGCGCCCGACTGCCGGGTGCTGATCCTCACCACCTTCGGCCGGCCCGGCTATCTGCGCCGTGCCATGGAGGCGGGTGCCGCGGGGTTCCTCGTCAAGGACGGGCCCGTGGAGGAACTGGCGCAGGCGATCCGCCGGGTGCTGACCGGGGAGACCGTCATCGACCCGGCGCTCGCGGCGGCGGCGCTGGGGGCGGGGCCGAATCCGCTCACGGCGCGTGAGTGCGATGTGCTGAAGGCTTCGGCGGACGGGGCGACAGTCTCCGACATCGCGTCGAAACTGCGTCTCTCCGAGTCGACCGTGCGCAACTATCTCAGCTCCGCGATCGGCAAAACGGCGACGCGCAACCGCATGGAGGCGATGCGCGAGGCCCGCCACCAGGGGTGGCTGTAGCCCTTCTGCTGCGGCGCGCCGCGGGGGCCCAGGTGCGTGGCCGACTGCGGGCGCGTGGGGGTCGGCCGCGCAGTTCCCCGCGCCCCTGGGGGTGTGGGGGTGCGCTGCCACCTGCGGGTGCGTCGTGGTTACCCGCGCCGTTCCCCGCGCCCCTGGGGGGGGTGGAGGTGCACTGCCACCTGCGGGTGCGTCGTGGTCGCCCGCGCCGTTCCCCGCGCCCCTGGGGGGGGTGGAGGTGCACTGCCACCTGCGGGTGCGTCGTGGTCGCCCGCGCCGTTCCCCGCGCCCCTGG
>NZ_JBHWZP010000031.1:0-7946 GCF_042728395.1 Streptomyces sp. NPDC060205 | reverse complement strand
TCGCCCGCGCCGTTCCCCGCGCCCCTGGGGGGGGTGGAGGTGCACTGCCACCTGCGGGTGCGTCGTGGTCGCCCGCGCCGTTCCCCGCGCCCCTGAAAGCGGGGCTGCGCCCCTGCTTTCGTCCTCTGGGGCAGGGCCGCACCCCTTGCCTTTAGGGGCGCGGGGAACTGCGCGACCAGCCACGACGGGCCCGCAGCCGACCACGCGCCCCCGGCCCCCGCACGAGGGAAAACAGGGCAGCACCCCCCTGCCTTTCAGGGGCGCGGGGAACTGCGCGGCCGGCCACGACGGGTCCGCAGTCGATCACGCGTCCCGGCCGAGCCGGCCGGCCGGCGGCATCCCCCGTGCGGGATGCCGGTCAGGCGCGGCTGAGGAGTGTCACCACCGCCGCACCCCCGAGCCCGATGTTGTGCGCGAGCCCCACGCGCGCGTCCGCCACCTGCCGCGCCCGCGCCTCGCCCCGCAACTGCCAGGTCAGCTCGGCGACCTGCGCGATACCCGTGGCCCCCAGCGGATGCCCCTTCGAGATGAGCCCGCCGGAGGGGTTCACCACCCACCGCCCGCCGTACGTCGTGGCGCCCGACTCCACGAGCTTGCCGGACTCCCCGGGCGCGCACATGCCGAGCGCCTCGTAGGTCAGCAGTTCGTTGATTGAGAAGCAGTCGTGCAGTTCGACCACGTCGACGTCCTCGATGCCGAGCCCGGCGCTGTCGTACACCTGCCGGGCGGCGGCCCGGGACATCGGCTGCCCGACGACGTCGACACACGACCCGGAGGCGAACGACTCCTCCGTGTCCGTCGTCATCGCCTGCGCGACGATCTCCACGGCCCGCTCCCCCAGCCCGTGCCGTTCGACGAACCGCTCGGACACGACGACGGCCGCCGCCGCCCCGTCGGAGGTGGGCGAGCACTGGAGCTTGGTCAGCGGGGCGTGCACGGTACGCGCGGCGAGGATCTCGTCGACCGTGTACGCGTCCTGGAACTGCGCGTACGGATTGTTCGCCGAGTGCCGGTGGTTCTTGGCACCCACGGCCGCGAGCTGCGCCTCCGTGGTGCCGTACCTCTCCATGTGCTCGCGCGCCGCGTTCCCGAAGATCTGGGCGGTGGGCGGCGTCATCTCGAAGCCGTGCCGGGCCGCCATGACGGCGTAGTGGCGGGCGACGGGCGAGGTCGCGAAGTCGCCGCCGTCGGCTCCGCCGCCCAGCGCGCCGCGTGCCATCTTCTCGAACCCCAGCGCCAGTACGCAGTCGCTCGCACCGCCCTCGACGAACTGCCGCGCGAGCATCAGCGCGGTCGCGCCGGTCGCGCAGTTGTTGTTGACGTTGTAGACGGGCACACCGGTCAGGCCCAGTTCGTAGGCGGCCCGCTGTCCGGCCGTGGAGGCCTGGAAGCAGTAGCCGGCGGCGACCTGCTCCACCGCGTCGTACGGGATCCCGGCGTCGGTGAGGGCGCCGGTGCCGGCCTCCCGCGCCATGTCCCAGTACTGCCAGTCCCGTGTCTCCGGCTTCTCGAACCTGGTCATGCCCACACCGACGACGTATGCCTTCGTCCTCATGGCTCTCCCCACGGTCCGGTAGGGCGGCAGAGTAGAACACGTTCCATTCCGAAGGAAGATCCGGGGCAGGCCAGATGTCCGGGGCAGGCCGGATGTAATGAGAAGGTCAAGAATTCGTTAGCGGCTCGAAGCAACGGAATAGTTGCCTGGGCGCACGGGGTTCACCCTGCACCTACCCGTAGCCGCACCTCTCCACCTGACCCATGCCTCTGGAGGCCGCACGTATGACCCGGACAGCGACGGATCCGCACACCCGAAGGCCCAGCGGCAGCGGAATCGTCCCCGTACTGGCCTTCGCGGGCATCGTTGTCGCGGTGATGCAGACCCTGCTCGTGCCGGTCATCAAGGACCTGCCGGAGCTGCTGGGCACCTCCCCCGGCAACGCCACCTGGGTCATGACCTCCACCCTGCTCGCGGGCGCCGTCTCCACGCCGATCATGGGCCGCCTCGGTGACCTCTACGGCAAGCGGCGCATGCTGATAGCCAGCCTCGCCGTCATGGTCGTGGGCTCACTCGTCGCCGGATTCACCAGCGAACTGCTCGTGATGATCGTCGGCCGGGCCCTCCAGGGCTTCGCCATGGGCGCCATCCCGCTCGGCATCGGCCTGATGCGCGACGGGCTGCCGCGCGAGAAGCTCGGCTCGGCGATGGCCCTGATGAGCTCCTCCATCGGCGTCGGCGGCGGACTCGCGCTGCCGGTCGCGGCCCTGGTCGCGCAGCACGCCGACTGGCACGCGCTGTTCTTCGGCTCGGCGGGCCTCGGCGTCGTCTCGATCGTGCTCACCCTGATCTTCGTACCCGAGTCGCCGATGCGTGCCGTGGGCACCTTCGACATCCTCGGCGCGCTCGGACTGTCCGCCGGTCTCGTCCTCTTCCTGCTGCCGATCACAAAGGGCAGCGACTGGGGCTGGACCTCCGGCACGACCCTCGGCCTGTTCGGCGCGGCGGTGGCCGTCCTCCTCCTGTGGGGCGTGATGGAGCTGCGCGTCAAGGCTCCGCTGGTCGACCTGCGCACCACGGCCCGCCCGGCCGTCCTCTTCACCAACCTCGCCTCGATCATGGTCGGTGTCGCCTTCTACGCCGTCTCCCTCGTCCTGCCCCAGCTGCTCCAGCTGCCCGCGTCGACCGGTTACGGCCTCGGCCAGTCCATGGTCGTGGCGGGTCTGTGCGTGGCGCCGCTCGGCCTGACGATGATGTTCACGGCGCCGGTGTACGCCCGTATCTCCGCCAAGTACGGACCCAAGGTCACCCTGATGATCGGCATGCTGATCATCGCGGTCGGGTACGGGGCCGGGCTCGGCCTGATGAGCGCCGCCTGGCAGACCATCGTCATCGCGGTGGTGCTGGGCGCGGGCATCGGACTCGCGTACTCCTCGCTGCCCGCGCTGATCATCGGTGCGGTGCCGGCGTCGGAGACGGGCGCGGCCAACGGGCTCAACACGCTGATGCGCTCGATCGGTACGTCCGTGTCGAGTGCCGTGATCGGCATGGTCCTGGCGAACACCGCGGACCAGGTGGGCGGTGTCGCGGTGCCCACCATGCACGGCTTCCGGGTGTCGTTCCTGATCGCCACGGGCGCGGTGCTGCTCGGGCTGGTGTTCGCGGCGTTCCTGCCGGGGCGGCGGGCGGCGGTGAACGCGGCGAAGCCGCATCTGGTCGCTTCCAGCGACCCTCTGTCCGAGCCTGCGTCCGCGCCTGCGGCCCCGGCCCCGACCGGTTTCCGTGGCCGGGTCCTCACCTCCGAGGGTTCGCCGGTCGCTCGCGCCAAGGTGACGCTGATCGACCGGCGGGGGCGGCAGGCGGGGGCGACGCTGTCCTCGGCGGACGGCGGGTACGCGCTCGCCGTGCCGGGCGCCGGACCGTACGTCCTCGCCGTCACGGCGGGCGGCCACGGCCCGCTCGCGTCCGCGGCGAGCCACCCCGGCGACGACCGGTCCATCGAGATGGACCTCGCGCTTCCGGGCGCCGCGGTCCTGGCGTAGCGCGCAGCGCGCCGCCCCGTAAGGGGCGCGGGGAACTGCGCGCCCAGCCACGACGGCCCCGCACCCGACCCCCCAGGCAGGGCAGCCCGAAGGGCGCCCTTTTAGGGGCGCGGGGAACTGCGCGGCCAGCCACGACGAGCCCGCACCCGAAGCCCCGAGCAGGGCAGCCCGAAGGGCGCCCTTTTAGGGGCGCGGGGAACTGCGCGGCCAGCCACAGCGGACCCGCAGACGAATCCCAGCACGCTCCTGGGGGCGGATAGTCGGGTGCGGGCCCGTCGTGGTTGCTCGCGCCGTTCCCCGCGCCCCTAAAAGGGCGCGTCGTCGGGTGCAGGCACGTCGTGGTTGCTCGCGCCGTTCCCCGCGCCCCTAACGGGGCGCCCCTGACGGGGCGCCGCCGGCGGCGTGGGGCACCATGGCGGCACGTCTGTACGTACGATCTGGAGGAACTCCATGCCCCCGGCCCCCGCCGCCCCAGTGCTCGCCGCCTTCGAAGGGGCCAAGGGGTTCATGCCCGTGCGGGAGGGGCTCGCCCTGTACGCCGCCGCCGTGGAGGCGGGACGCCTCGGCCTGCCCCTGCTGGAGGTGGGCACGTACTGCGGCCGCTCCACGATCCTGCTCGCCGACGCCGCCCGCGAGGCGGGAGTCACGGCGGTCACCGTCGACCACCACCGCGGCAGCGAGGAGCAGCAGCCCGGCTGGGAGTACCACGACCCGTCGACGGTCGACCCGGAGCTGGGCCGCATGGACACCCTGCCGACCTTCCGCCGTACGCTCCACGCGGCCGGCCTGGAGGACCACGTGGTCGCGGTCGTCGGCCGTTCCCCGCAGATCGCCGCCTTCTGGAACTCCCCCCTCGGCCTCGTCTTCATCGACGGCGGCCACACCGACGAGCACGCGAGCGGCGACTACGAGGGCTGGGCACCCCATGTCGCCGAGGGCGGGCTGCTGCTCATCCACGACGTGTTCCCCGACCCGGTGGACGAGTTCACGGGGCAAGCGCCGTACCGCGTGTATCTGCGGGCGCTGGGGTCCGGCGCGTTCACGGAGGTCTCGGCGACGGACTCCCTGCGGGTACTGCGCCGCACAGGCAAGGGGATCTGAGAGAGCCGTAGAAGGAAACGTTACGAGGCATCCGTGCGCGGGATCCATACGAGGGATCCGTACCAAGGATCCGGAGAGCGCCACCCCGGCGCCCTCCCTCCCCGCGCACCGCCCGGACGACCCGTAAGGTGTTGGCCGTGTCATACGTAGGCCCGGACTTCGAACCCCCACGCCCCCCGCGCCATCCCCTGCGCGCACCCCTGACCGTCGCGGTCGCCGCGCTCGTACCGGGAGCCCTGGTGGGCTGGCTGGTGTGGCAGGCGGTGGGCGACTCCGACGACGGGGACGGATCGGCGGCAGCCAGGACGTCGGCCTCGGCGAGCGCGGGCGCGTCAGCATCCGCGCCCTCGTCCGAACTGCCCGGCCCCTCCGAGGACGGCAAGGACCAGCCCGGCGGCGGCACCGGCCAGTCCGGCGGCGGTGACGAGTCCGGCTCCCCCGCGGGCTCCGGCCCCCTCAAGGGCAAGGTCGTCGTCATCGACCCCGGTCACAACCCCGGCAACTTCCGGCACCCGTCCGACATCAACCGCAAGGTGAACATCGGGACGAACTGGAAGGAGTGCGATACGACGGGCACGTCGACCAACGCCGGTTACACCGAAGCCGAGTTCACCCTCGACGTCTCGCACCGGCTGCGCACGATCCTCAAGAAGGAGGGCGCCACGGTGAAGTTCACCCAGGACGGCGACCGCGCCTGGGGCCCGTGCGTCGACGAGCGGGCCGAGATCGGCAACAAGGCCGGCGCGGACGCCGTCGTGTCGATCCACGCGGACGGCTCGGCGGCCGGCAACCGCGGCTTCCATGTGATCCTGCCCGGCTCGGTGCACTCCGGCGCCGCCGACACCCGCCCCATCGTGGCCTCGTCCCGCGCGCTGGGCGAGCGCATCGCGGGCGGTTTCCTGCGCACGACCGGCGGCCCGCCCTCCAACTACATCGGTGACGGCACCGGCCTCGATGTGCGCAAAGACCTCGGCGGTCTCAATCTGTCAACGGTTCCGAAGGTGTTCATCGAGTGCGGCAACATGCGCGACACCAAGGACTCCGCGCAGCTGACCAGCGGCACTTGGCGGCAGAAGGCGGCGGAGGGAATCTCTGAGGGAATCGTGAGTTTCCTGCGCGGGTAGCGATCAGAGGGGACATCCGGGCGGACACCCGTGTAGGGCGGGCGATAGTGTCGTCCCTACGATAAGGGGCCACCCCTGCGCTTCGCACCACGACCTGACGGCGACGTGGTGACGGCGACGCCTCTACCGACGACGAGACGACTGACGAAGGACCTGAAGTGAATATCCGCTCCCTCACTAGGGGCGACGGCGTGGTGATCGGAGCAGCGGTTCTGCTGTTGATCGCGTCGTTCCTCGAAATCTATTCGATCGACGGGGCCCCCGACAGCGCCGACATCCCGAACGCCTGGGGCAGTGGCCCGGTCCTCCTGAGCGTCACCCTGGCCGGCATCATCGGCGCCGCGCTGATCGTCGTCGCCCGCGGTCTGCCGCAGGCGCCGAAGGTCGCCGGTCTCGACCTCGGTCCGTTCGGTGTCGCCTTCACGGTGTTCGCCGCCTGGAGCGCCCTCGGGAACATCTTCGACCCCGCCGGCGGCTTCGACAACAACGGTGGCAGTGACGCCATCGGCGCCGGCACGGGCCTCATCCTCAGCTTCATCGCCACGCTGGTGCTCGCGGGTGCCGCGATCGCCACCCCGCTCGTCCCGGCCCTCAAGGGTGCGCTCCTGCCGCCCCCGAAGCCGGCCGCCCCGCAGCCCTACGGCGGTCAGCCGCAGGGTGGTTACGGCTACCCGGGCGCCCAGCAGCCCGGCCCGTCCTTCGGCGGCCAGCCCGGTCAGCCGCAGCAGGGCCAGCCGTTCGGCGGCCAGCCCGGCCAGCCGCAGCAGCCCCATCAGGCGCAGGCCCCGCAGGCGCAGCAGCCCGCCGGGGACTTCGCGCCGTTCTGGTTCGCGGTGCCGGTGGCCCGTCCGCTGTTCGCGGAGGACGGCTCGCCCACGCCGATCGCCGAACTGGCTCCGGGTACGTGGTACTTGGCCGTCGAGCAGCGCGGTCCGAGCCTGGTGGCCCAGACGCAGGACGGCCGCCGCGGTGTGCTGCAGGACACGTCCGGGATCCAGCGCGGCTGACCCCGTCACCGCCGGTCCGTCACGGCCCTCCGCCCAGGGTGCTCCTCGGAGCCCTTCCGGGCGGGGGGCCGTTCCCGTACAGTCGGCCCGGCCCGGATGACATCTGACGTACCGTCAGGAGTGGTGTATGCGGCTCGGACTCGCCCTCGGATACTGGGGCCGCGGCCCCTCGGCGGACCATGTGCCCCTCGCGCTGGAGGCGGAGCGGCTCGGCTACGACTCGGTGTGGACCGCCGAGTCCTGGGGCTCGGACGCCTTCACCCCGCTCACGTGGATCGCCGCGCGGACCTCAAGGATCAAGCTGGGTACGGCGGTTGCCCAGATGGCGGCCCGCTCCCCCACCACGACCGCGATGCACGCGCTCACGCTCGACCACCTCTCCGGCGGGCGCGTGATGCTCGGCCTCGGGCTGTCCGGGCCGCAGGTCGTCGAGGGCTGGTACGGGCGCCCGTTCCCGAAGTCACCGCTCACGGCGACCCGGGAGTACGTCGACGTCGTACGCCAGGTCCTGCGCCGCGAGGGTCCGGTCGAACTGGACGGCCGCTTCCACTCCCACCCGTACCGGGGCGCGGACGGCACCGGGCTCGGCAAGGCCCTCAAGCCCATCACGCACCCGCTCCGGTCCGGCCTGCCCGTCCTGCTGGGCGCCGAGGGGCCGAAGAACATCGCCCAGACGGCACGGATCGCGGACGGCTGGCTGCCGCTGTACTGGTCGCCGACGCGGACGGCGGTGTACGAGGCGTCCCTGGACGCGGCGCCCGAGGGGTTCCTCGTCGCTCCGATGGCCCGGGCGAAGGTGTGCGACGACGTCGCCGAGGGGTTGCTGCCGGTGAAGGCGATGCTCGGCTTCTACATCGGGGGGATGGGGCATGCGGCGCGGAACTTCCATGCGGATCTGATGGGGCGGATGGGGTTCGAGGAGGAGGCTCGGCGGGTGCAGGAGTTGTTTCTCGCGGGGCGGCGGGAGGAGGCGGTGCGGGCCGTGCCGGACGCGTTCGCTGACGAGATCTCTTTGATCGGCCCGCGCGCGCGAATCGCTGAACGTCTGGACCTATGGCGCAAGGGCCCGATAACAGACCTCCTGCTCCTGTCCCCGGACCCCCACACACTCCGAGTCCTGGCAGACCTGAACTAACAGCGGTGCTGAGCTGGACTGTTTTTTCACCTGCGGGCCCGG
>NZ_JBHWZP010000030.1:0-48995 GCF_042728395.1 Streptomyces sp. NPDC060205 | reverse complement strand
GCGCGCAGCGCGATCAGGGGGGCGAGGGGGCGCAGCCCCCATGCAGTGACGGGAATGGGTAGGGGCGGCGGGGGCGAGATCCCTTTCAGGTGGCGCGTGGTCTCGACTGTGTGAGGGCCGCGCCTGTCAGGACGATTGCTGCGCCCACCGGGGTCGACCACGTCAGAGGTTCGTTCAGGATCGCGACGCCCGCCGCCGTGGCGATGACCGGGATGAAGTACGTGACCATCTGGGCCGTGGTCGGGCCGACCTCCGCGACCAGGCCGTACTGGACGAGGAACGCGAAGCCCGTGCCGAGGGTGCCCAGGGCGATCACCGCGAGGAGCGGGACGAGGGCGAAGCGGGTCGGAGTCGACGTGAACAACGATGTCACGACGGCCAGTTGCGCTGTCGCGAGGAACAACTGGGCGCCGGACAGCGACAGGTTGGAGTGGCTGGAGCCGGCCAGCGTGCGGCGGACGTAGATCCAGCCGATCGGGTAGCTGAGCGAGGCCAGCAGCGCCATCGCGGTGCCCGCGGCGTCCAGACCGTGAAAGCCCTGCCAGGCCCCTAGCACCGTCAGCACGCCGAGGAATCCGATGCCCAGACCCGCCACCCGGCGCCGGGTCGGCCGGTCCTCGGAGAGGGCGACCATCGACAGCGCCATGCCCCACAGGGGCGAGGTCGCGTTGCAGATGCCCGCCAGGGTGGACGGGATCGTCAGCTCGGAGTACGCGAACAGCGAGAACGGCAGGGCGTTGAGGAGCAGGGCCGCCACCGACAGATGCCCCCAGGTGCGCACCCCGCGTGGCAGCCGCTCGCGCTTCCACGCCATCGCCGCGGCGAGTACCAGCGTGCCGAAGAGCAGTCGGCCGAACGTCACCTGGAACGGGGCGTAGCCGTCCGTGCCCACCTTGATCAGAAGGAAGCTGAAACCCCAGACGAGGGCGAGGGCGCCGAAGCGCAGGCGCCAGCCGAGAGCGGGGCGGAGCGGGGGCGAGGGGGTGGTGGGTGCGGCGAGGAGGGGCGTGCGGGGCTCGGTCGGGGCGCTCATGCGCTCACTCTGGCCGAAGCGATCCCTTAGAACAAGCGAGACTTTTGGTCCGGTATCGCGTAGCATCGCTTACATGTTGAACCTGGAGCGGCTGCGAACTCTCGACGCCCTGGCCCGCCACGGCTCGGTCGGTGGCGCGGCCGACGGGCTGCATGTGACGACCTCGGCGGTCTCCCAGCAGATGTCCAAACTGGAGCGCGAAGTGGGACAGCAGCTGCTCGCGAAGAACGGGCGGGGGGTGCGCCTGACCGACGCCGGGCGGCTGCTCGCCGACCATGCCGCCCGCATCCTGTCCCAGGTCGAGCTCGCCCAGTCCGATCTGGAGGCGCAGCGCGGTCAGGTGGTGGGGGAGCTGCGGCTGTCCGCGTTCCCCACGGCCGCGCGCGGCCTGTTCCCCGCGGCCCTGGCCACGCTGCGCGCCGAGCATCCGGGACTGCGCGTCCGCTCACGCGAGCTGGAGCCGGAGGACGGCGTGGCGGGGGTGCTGCGCGGCGACATCGATCTGGCCGTGGTGCTCGACTGGTACAACAGGCCGTTGCCCCTGACCGAGGGACTGGTCAAGGCCTCACTCCTCGACGACCCCGCCGATGTGGCGATGCCCGCGGACCACCGCCTCGCCGATCGCTCTGAGGTGGACCTGGAGGACTTCGCCGACGACGAGTGGATCGCCTGGGAGGAGGGCGAGTTCTGTCATGAGTGGCTGCTGTTCACCTTGCGGGGCAAGGGGATCGAGCCGGTGATCGCCCACCGCGCGGAGGAGCATCACACCCAGCTCGCCCTGGTCGCGGCCGGGCTCGGCGTGTGTGTCGCTCCCAGACTCGGCCGCGGTCCGGTGCCGGCCGGCGTGCGGACGGTCCCGGTGCGGCACCGGGTCACCAGACATGTGTACGCGGTGTGGCGGGCGGACGCCGACCGCCGCCCGTCGATCAGAGCGGTGGCGGACGCGCTGCGGACGGCGGGGGCGGCGTACGGGTGACACCGTCCGCCGGCCCCACGCGCTGTCACAGGCCGGCGAGTTTGCGGAAGTCCCAGGAGGCCGTCGCCTCGGGCGTCAGACGCATCCAGGCGTGTCTGCCGTCGTGCGGCATCTCGTCCAGGCCGAAGTTCTTGCGGGCGAACGACCGCTCCACGGCGTCGAGTTCGGGGCAGGGCTCGCCCGTGCGCGGCACCTCACCGACGAACTCGACCGAGCCCGACACCTCGACGCCCCGCAACTGGTCGTACTCCTCGCCGGTGTCGACGACCACGGCCACCCGCGGATCGCGGCGCAGGTCGGCCCAGCGCTTGCTGCGGGTGATCGAGTACAGCCAGAGCGACTTGCCGTCCCAGGCGAACCAGAGCGTGCTGACGTGCGGGGCGCCGTCCGCGGAGACCGTCGCGACACGGCAGGTGCGCTGGGTGGTCAGGAACTCGTCCAGCTCCTCCGGCGTCATCATGATTCTTCGTCCCCGGCGCTGAGTTGCGGCCATGCGGCTCCCTCTTCTCCGACTGCTGCGGCATCTTCCACGCGGTGTCTGATGCCGCGTCAGGAAAGCATGGGTCGTCTTCCGTCCGTACGCAATGGTGGTTACGCTCGCCCGCCATCGCCGGTCGGACCGAGCCGGTCCGGGCGGACCGGGAAGACCGTCCGCGACAGGGGAAAGCCATGCCGTCGTACGAAGTGCTCAGCGAACTCCTCGATCCCGCGACCACGGTGCTGCTGACCGTCGAGTGCCAGCAGGGTGTCGTCGGTCCGGACAGCGCGCTGCCGGAACTCGCCCGGGAGGCCCGTTCGTCGGGCGTGCTGGAGCGGATCGCGCGCCTGGTGGCCGCGGCCCACGAGAGCGGCGTACAGGTCATGCACGCGATCGCCGAGCGCCGCCCGGACGGCCGCGGCGCGAACCACAACGCCCGGCTGTTCCGCGCGGCCGAACGTCTGCCGGTGCAGCAACTGGCCGGCAGCACGGCGGTGAGGGTCGCGCCGCCCGTGGAGGTCGCCGCGGAGGACCTCGTCGTACGCCGCCTGCACGGTCTGTCGCCCCTCGCGGGCACCGACGTCGACGCGCTGCTGCGCAATCTGGGCTGCCGCACGCTCGTCGTGACCGGCGTCTCCGCCAACGTGGCCGTGCCCAACACGGTCTTCGACGCGGTGAACCGCGGCTACACCGCCGTGGTCCCGGGGGACGCCATCGCGGGTGTGCCCTCGGACTACACGCCCGCGATGATCCGCAACACGCTCGCCCTGGTGGCCACCATCACCACCACGGACGACGTGCTGACCTGCTTCAAACGGCCCCGCCGGGTCAGGCGAGCGTGATCGAGTCCCCGCTGACCTTGATGTCGGCGGCGGTCAGTCCGCTGGTCGCGGGCCCCTTCTTGACGGCGCCGTCCGCGACGCTGAACTGGCTGCCGTGGGCGGGGCAGGTGATCACTCCGTTGTCCACGCTGTTCACGCGCTGCTGCTGGTGCGGGCACACCGTGGAGAAGGCCTTGAACTCGCCGGCCGTCGGCTGGGTCACGACCACGGACTGGTCGGCGAAGACCTTCCCGCCGCCCTCCGGGATGTCGGTGGTCTTGGCGAGCACCGCACCGCCGGCGGATCCGGTCGACGCGCCGGAGGAGTTCGAGGAGGAGTCGGACGACTTGTCGTCGGAGCCCCCGCAGGCGGTCAGCGCGGCGGCCAGTCCGGCCCCGCCCAACGCTGCCAGGACGGTGCGACGACAGAGTGCCGGAGCAGGCTGGAGCGATTCGCTGGACATAGTGGCGGTCCCTTCCACAGATGTGCAGGTGTGCAGATGTACAAGTGTGCAAATGCCTGGTCGTGCGTTTGCGTGGATGTGCGTCGATCCGATCAGGAGTACGGGCACGTCACCCGCATGGTTCAGGCGCTCCGGAGATCGAGCGACTTCTTGATGAAATCGAGATCCATTCGGAGCAGGGTGTCTATCACGCCTTCCTGTGCCACCAGATGGGTCGCGCCTGCCAATGGGAGCACGCTGTGGGGCCGGCCGGCGGCCAGCAGGGCCGCCGAGAACCGCAACATATGTGCCGGGAACACATTGTCGTCGGCCATCCCATGGACGAGCATCAAGGGGCGTGTGAGCTTGTGGGCGTGCGCCACCAGTGAGCAGCGGTCGTAGTGCTCCGGTTGTACGTCCGGGTGCCCCAGGTAGCGCTCCTTCCAGTGCGTGTCGTACAGCCGCAGATCGGTGGGCGCCGCGCCCGCGACGGCCGCGTGGAACACATCGGGCCGGTGCAGCACGGCTCCCGCCGCGAGATAGCCGCCGAAGGACCAGCCGCGGATGGCCACGCGGCCCGTGTCCAGTTCCGGGAAGAGCTCCGCGGCGGCGCGTACGGCGTCGGCCTGGTCCTCGATCACCGGCATCAGCTGGTCGCCGTGGATGGCCGTCTCCCAGGCCCGGTCGCGCCCCGGAGTGCCGCGCCCGTCGACCGACAGCACCGCGAACCCCTGATCGGCGAACCACTGGTTGACG
This sequence comes from Streptomyces sp. NPDC060205, assembly GCF_042728395.1. Classification (NCBI taxonomy): domain Bacteria; kingdom Bacillati; phylum Actinomycetota; class Actinomycetes; order Kitasatosporales; family Streptomycetaceae; genus Streptomyces; species Streptomyces sp. NPDC060205. The sequence continues at coordinate 44,489 of NZ_JBHWZP010000030.1, read as the reverse complement.
GCGTGGTGCCACCTGGTCGCCTTCACGACCGTCTGCATGCCGGGCCCGGAGTACGAGTGCACGATCACCGGGAGGCGGTCGGCGCCCGGATCGGACGTTGCCGACGGGCCGGACCCCGGCTCGTACGACGTCGGCAGATACAGCGCCGCACGCAGCGCGCGTGCGCCGAGTGTCAGCAAGCGGGGGCGCGGCCGGGTCACCGGCCGCTCCGCCAGCACCTCGATCCGCCCGGCCGGGACGCCGTCCCGCAGCACGGGCACCGTCTGCCCGTCGAGCGTCGAACCGTCCAGCACGACGGTGCCGCCCCCGACGGCCGCACGGTGCACACCAGGTTCGTCGGTCAGCCGGACGAAACCGTTCTGCGGGTCGTACGACCAGACGTGTGCCTCGGTCGGTTCCCCGGCGGCTGTGAAGTAGAGCCGGTCACCGGCCGTGCCGAGCAGTTCGTGGACGTACATGCCCTCAGGTGTACGGACCCCGGTGCCGGTCATCAGTAGTCCGCGCGTGCCCTCCTGGGTGGTGAGGACGAGACCGGTGGCCGTGGTGGAGGCGGGGGTTCCGGGGACGAACTCCAGCCAGGCGGGGTCCGTCAGGTGGTGCAGCGTCGTGGTCGCTCCGGTCGCCGGGTCGATGCCCAGCACGTACGCCGAACGCTGGTCGCGGGTCTGTACGACGGCGAGGGGCCCGGTCCCGCTCCAGTCCGCCTGCGCGACGTACTCGAAGGCCGGGTCGGTCCACGCCCCGCCCGGATGCGACACGGCCTCCTTGGGCAGGTCCACGTCGACGCGAGTGCCGTCGAGGCCCACGACGTGCAGGGACAGCCGCGCGTTGGCCGTGCCCGCGGCCGGGTAGCGGATTGCGCGCGGGGGACGCCCGGGGTGCGCCGGATCGCCGATGTACCACTGCTGGACCGGCGCGTTGTCGACCCGCACCACCAGCAGCGCGTCCCCGTCCGGCGACCACCAGAAGGACCGCGAGCGGTCCAGCGACTCGGCCGACACATGGTCGGAGAGCCCGTAGGTGACCTCCGGGCCCTCCGGCTCGGCCAGTGCGCGATCACCGGTGCCGTCGGCGCGTACGACCCGCAGGGCGCCCCCGCTCACGTACGCGATGTGTGTGCCGTCCGGACTGGGGCGCGGGGTGACGACCGGGCCGGCCGTGGGAATGCGGCGGGTCACGCCCTCGTCGGTGCGTACGGTCCACAGGGCGCCCGAGAGGGCGAAGGCGACCAGGCGGACGGCCGCGTCGGTGGCGTACGAGACGATGCCCGCGCCGGTCTCGCGGGCCCGTTCGCGACGGATCCGTTCGGCCTCCGGGACCTCGCCGCCGTCACCGAGGGCGAGCGGGTCGGCGAGCGTCCGTTCGCCGCCGTTCTCGTACAGCCAGAGCAGACTCGTCGTGGAGCGGCCGCTCGCGGTGCGCAGGAACAGCACACGGTCGCCGTCGGGCGAGACGACGAAACCGCGCGGCACCCCGAGGGAGAAACGCTTCGTCCGGGCGAACTGCAGGGGCAGGTCCTCAGCGGTCATGGGCACGGGGGTTCCCTTCGGGAGGATGGAATCATGCGGTCGGGCGTTGCTCGGCCCCAGCCTGTTCCGTCCCTCAGGGCCCACCGAAAGAGATCTCCCGGCCGCCCGTGAGTGGGTTCCCTACGGCCGCGTCATCGCGCCGCCGCGGCAAGGATGGTGTGTGTCACCCTCTCGGACGCCGGACCCGCCGCCTCCGAGGCGGCGTTCACGTCGACTATCGTCCAGTCGTGCGTCCTCGCGAAGGTCTCGTACTCGCGCGCGCAGTCGGACTGGAGGTCCAGGAAGGTCTGACCGGGGTCTCCGCCGAAGGCATGATAGTTGTCGAACACCCCGATGTTCTCGGCTTTTCTTGCCGCCAGTACGCGCGCCGGGTCCTCCCGCAGGTAGATGCCCACCCGTGGTGCGAGCACCCTGCCGAAGTAGTCCCTGACGTGGGCGCGGACGGCGGTCAGGGCCGCCGCGTGCTCGGGCGCGCTGAATTCCGCCATGAACAGGCTCTTCAGCACGTTCTTGATGCCGAGCGAGTCCTGGATCACCACATGGCCCTCGTCGACGAGCGGCTGTACCACGGAGTGGTACAGCAGGCTGTGGCCCGCCATCTCCAGCCAGCCGGTCGCCAAAGGGGAGGCCGGGCGCATGCCGGTGATCCGGGACTTCTTCACGTGCTCCACGAGGCCGCTTCCGCGGAGCTCCGCGAAGGACCGCGGTGCCTCGACGCGGCGCCCGGCCACGGTGGCGTCCGCGAAGAAGACGGGGAACAGCTCCAGCCACAGCCGTTCCAGCTCGTTGTACGGATACTCGCCGAGCCGGCCGCCAGCGGTGGCCGCGGCGAGTTCGCCCTGCCAGGACACCCGCCTGACCGACAGCCCGGCCGCCGTGCAGCGGCGCTCCACCACCGGCAGCAACTCCCCTTTCCCCAGGCCGTCGATGCCGAGGATCTGCACGCCGAAACCCACTGTGTCTCCCCGCGCCGCCGGCCGGGTCATTCTGATTCCGGCAGGAACCAGCGGTCCCACGTGTCGTCGTCCCCGTACTCCGGCAGGGCGCGGATCGCCGCCTTCATGGAGCGCAGGCTCCAGGTCGCCCACCTGCCCGGGGTCAGTTCCCCCACCGCGTCGTCGATGCCGTCCAGGTAGCGGGAGACGGGGGCCATGCCCTCCGCGGTCAGGTATTTGCCCCTGATCCGCGCGCAGACCCTTCCGGCCTCGTCGCCGGTGAGGAGACGCCCCGTGCCCTGCCCCAGCACGACCAGGGTGCTGCCGTCCGCGGCCTGGCCCTTGACCAGTACGGACGCCAGACCGTTGGCCGCGATGTTGCGGGCCTTCCTCGTCGCGGAACTGCCCTCGAAATACACCCTGTTGTCGTCCCACAGGAACCACACCCGGGCCAGGTGCGGCGTACCGTCCGGATTCACGGAACCGATCGTGGCGTTCGTCCGCCTGCGCAGCACCCGTTCCACCTCCGGCGTCAGACCACGCCGGGCCCGGTAGGGATCGGGAATGCCCTGTGTTCGGGAGACCGTCATGTGCTGCTCCTCTCTCAGACCTCTCAGACCTCTCGGGCTCTCAGACCGCGGTGAAGCCGCCGTCCACGACGAAGTGCTGACCTGTGATCCACGCCGATTCGTCGGAGGCGAGGAACACCGCCGCGTTGACGACGTCGTCGAGCGTCCCCAGCCGTCCCAGCGGATAGTTCTCCGCCGCGCCTTTCAGGTTCTCCGCATGTGTACGGGGCCTCTTGAGACCTGCCGAGATCTGCGCCTCCAGCGTGCGGTCCACGAGGGAGGTGGGCACGGTGCCGGGGCAGATCGTGTTGGCCCTGATCCCGTGCCGGGCGAAGTCGGCCGCGACCTGGCGGGTGAGTCCGATCGCCCCGGCCTTGGCCGCCGAGTAGGGCGCCAGGCCGGGCACCCCGACCACCCCGGCGACCGAGGCCTGCACGACGATCGAGCCCGACCGCTGCGCGACCATGCCGGCCAGCACGGCGCGCATGCTGAGCCAGGTTCCCGTCAGCATCACGTCCAGCGCGCGGTCCCACACGCTCCGCTCGGTAACCAGGGCGGTGCCCACCGCCGGTATGCCGGCGTTGCAGTAGAGGGCGTCGACGCGGCCGTACCGCTCCACCGCGGTCGCGGCCATCTCCGTCATGTCCGCCTCGGAGCTGACGTCGGAGCGGACCGCCGTTGCGGTACCCCCGCGTTCGGCTATGGCGGAGACGACGGACTCGGCCCGCCCCAGGTCGCGGTCGGCGAGCACCACGGCGGCGCCCTCCGCGGCGAAACGCAGGCACGCGGCGGCCCCCAGGCCGGACGCGCCGCCGGTGACGACCACTGTCTTCCCGGTCAGCCTCCCGGCCATCACAGCACCCGGTAGACGCGGTAGGCGATCCCGGTACTCGTCCTGCGGCCCACGCCCACCGCGACGGTCCGGTTCAGCCACCCGTACTTGGCGGAGCCGGTCTCGAACCGGGGCGTGGTCCGGAAGTAGTACGTGGACGGCGGGACGTCCTCGCCGCCGTCCATGCGTGCCTTCACCTCGGGCGGCACGTGGTAGATGCCGCGGTAGTGGTTGTAGATCAGTTCCCCGTCGTCCGTACTGAGGGTCGCCCGCACATCCAGTTCGGAGGTCCCGTCCGCCCCGCGGACCAGCCAGTCGCCCGCGCCGCCGAGGATCTCCCCGCGCAGCCTCGGGCCCGTGAAGGTGCCGCCCGAGACGACGTAGACGCGGCGGCGCCCGAACGCGGTGTCCCCGATGTCCAGCCGGCTCTCGACCTCCGCCCGCAGCTCGAACAACAGCTCCGTACGCAGCTCCAGATCCTTCATCGTGCCCCCGTCTCCTTGAGATCGCGCTGCCTGGGTTCGCGCTGCCCGGGGCCGAAGTCCCCGAGATCGAACTCCGTGAGGTCGAGGCGGTCGGCCAGCGGACTGCGGGCCAGGGCCGCCAGGATGCGGCGCCGGTTCTGCGCGCGGGGCGCGTCCAGGACGTCGACCCGGGTCCAGCCGTGGGTCTGCGCGAACGTCCCGAAGGCCCGCGCGGTGTGCTCCTGGAGCCGTAGGAAGGAGGACTCGGCGCTCTCCCCGGAGGAGGCGAACGTCTCGAACGTGCCCAGCTCGGACTGCTGCCGCCGCCAGCGCAGGGCCGTCCTCGGGTCACCGGCCACATACACCCCCACATCGGGCTGCAGCACCCGGCCGAAGTAGTCGGCCACCAGCGCGCGGCCGATCGACGCGGTCTCGGCCATCCGGGGCGACAGATGCTCGGCGTAGGCGAACAGCTTCAGCAGATGCTTGTAGCCGTACGACTCCTGCAGCACCGCGCACCCCTCGGCGACGGCCGGTTCGATGACGGCCTGGTGCAGCAGCGTGTTGGCGGCGAGTTCGATCCAGGCCGAGGCCAGCGCGCCGTCGGGCCGCAGATCGTGGACGCGCACCCCGTTCAGGTACTCGGTGCCGCCGCGCGCGTACAAGTCCTCGAAGGAGACGGGCAGTTCGACGGGGGTGCCCTGTGCCGTGCGGGCGCCGCCGAAGTAGGCGCGGAACGACTCCACCCACAGACGGCGCAGTTCCGCTTTCGGGAAGGAGCTCTCCTCTCCTTCCTCCTCGACGACGCCGCGCCAGGAGACGGTGCGTACGGGGAGGCCCTGGCCCCGGGCGGTCTCGGCGAGTTCCTTGACCAGGGTGCTCTTGCCGACTCCGTCGATGCCCATCAAGGCCAGATGGAACCCGGGGGCGCAGGTGGTCATCGCCGGTCCTCCTTCTCCGAGAGGGCGGGGTCCTGCTCCGCCAGGGCGGCGTCCACGTTCGCGCGGAACAGCTGGAGGCCCCACTCGTTCCTGCCGAACACGACGCTCCCGTGCCCGGGGGCGCGTACCGCGCCGGGCCGGCCGAACCCGTCCTGGGCCAGTTCCAGCGCGGCGAAGTCCTCGGCCGCCGCGTCCATGAACTTGCCGATGTTGTCGTCGTAGTACGCCCGGCGGTGAAGGGTGTCCTCCCGGACGGCGTGCAGAAAACGCACGTCGCACGCGTCGACGGCCGTGGGCCGCATCGACATCACGGTGATGTGCCGCTTCTCCAGGAACAGGACCGTGCTGGGGAAGAGGACGTAGGCGATCGTGGCGTGGTCGCGGATGCGCCGGTCCTCGGGCCGCAGGTCCCGGTTACCGAGTACGGACTTCTTGGGGGCGACCAGGCGTACGTGCCTGCCGATGCCGTCCACCAGGGACAGGTCGGGGGCGAAGACGTACTTCTTCATGGCCGGGTGCAGCCAGCGGAAGTGGTAGGTCTCCAGGAACGCCTCGATGCCCAGCTTCCAGTTGAACCGGCCGGGCCGCCGGGAGTGCCCGTAGACGGTGTGCGTGTCCAGTCCGAGATCGGTGAACTCGGCGTCCAGCGAGCCCAGTTGCCTCGCCACATCCGCCACATCCGCCAACTCCGCCGCACCCCGCTCGCCGTCCGCGTCAAGCGTGGCCCATACGAACCCGTGCCGTACCTCCGTGGTCAGGGAGAGCAGTCCGCGTCGGGCCATGTCGATCCCGGGAAACCCGCGCTGCCGGTCGGTGATCCCGCACAGTCCGCCGTCCAGCCCGTACCGCCAGCCGTGCCAGGGGCAGGTGAACCCCTCCGCCACCGCACTGCCCGCGCCGGGCGCGACCAGCCGCGTACCCCGGTGGCGGCACAGGTCGACGAAGCCGCGTATCTCGCCGTCGGACTGTTTGACCAGCAGGAACGGGACGCCCAAGAGGTCGTCGGCCACGTAGTCGCCGGGGGAGGCCAACTGCGTGACGTGGGCGACGATGAACGGCTCCCGGCGGAAGATCCGATCCACTTCACGCCGGTACACCTCCTCGTCCCCGTACGGATCGCTCGACCGCAACGAGACGTGCTCCGAGACGTCGGTGGTCGCCTCGTCGATGTGTGTCAGCAGACGTCCGACGAGCTGGGACTGGGTCTCTTCTCGCATCAGTGGGTTCCTCCGGTCCGACGCCGCGTCGGTGCAGTCGGTGCAGTCGGTGCAGCTGGTGCAGCTGGTGCAGCTGGTGCAGCCGATTCAGTCAGCGTGCTGGTGTCGCGGCGCGGGGCGGCGGCCCGTCGGGCGGACAGCAGCATGGGGACGAGCCGGCCCGCGCGGAACTCGTTGCGGGCGGTGCCGAGCGTCGCGCGGATCGAGTCGACCGACCGTTCGCCGTAGATGCCGTCGGCGCTGCCCCGGAAGATGCTCACCACCTTGAGCCGCTCCTCAAGCAGTGCGATGGCCCACTGCCGCAGGGGCCGTTCGGTGGTGGCGACGAATCCGGCCCGTCGCAGCTGTTCCAGCCGTTCGTCGACGGGCGTGGTGAAGAAGACGCCGGGCGGATGCCTCTCGCGGAACGCGGGGCCCGGCCCCCGTCGGCTGCGCGTCAGGCTGACCTCCTCCGTCAGCACCAGGAGCCCGCCGGACCGCAACAGCCTCGCGGCCTCGCACAACACCTCGCCGGGGCGCGGGAAGTGCGGCATCGAGCCGGTGACCGTCACCACGTCGAGCGAGCCGTCGGGCAGCGGCACGTCGGTCGCGGACGCGCAGATCTCGGTCACCGCGGCCCTGCCCTGCCGTGCGCTGATCAGGCGGCTGACCGCGCAGTGCTCGGGCACCAGGTCGACGCCGTAGGCCCGGCCGACGTCGACACCGTGGGTGGCCAGCCTGTCCACGGTGTGGCGCAGCGCCCCGCCGAAGCCGCTGCCCAGTTCGCACAGCGCCGGTACGCGGCGGGGGAACGCCTCGCGGACGACGTCGGCGATCAGGTCGCATCCGTGCGGTCCGAAGTGCCCCATCTGGTCGAGACCGAGCAGCCCGCTCGGCCGGCTGTCCTCGCTGAACTCCACGATCGCCCGCTCGGTCCGCTCCCAGTCGTAGAGAGCGGGGAACAGGCCCCGGTGGTAGGCGTGTTGAGTGCTGGTCTGGTCGACGTTCTGACGTTCGGATGACCGGGTCATCGGCACACTCCATCCGGGTGCCTCGCGTGCGGTTCAGTGGTGGTAGGGGTCAGCGGGCGTACGGATTGGGGGGTGGTACGGGCCAGTGGTCGTACGGATCGGGAGTGGTACGGGTCAGTGGTCGGGGCGGCCCATCGCGGCGATCTCCGTGAAGCCGCGCCGGATGTCCCCGGCGAGGTCCAGGGACTCCAGCGCCGTCAGCGCGTCGGTGACCTTCGACGACGCCAGCTCGGCCGTACGCTCCCGGCCACCCCCCTTCTCGACCAGCTCGGTGGCGCGCGCGACCTCCGCGTCACTCGGTCCGGGGCGCAGCAGGAACTCCCGCAGCTGGTCCGCCGCCGCGCCCTTCTCCTCCAGGGCGAAGGCCACGGGCAGGGTCGCCTTGCGGGCCTTCAGGTCGAAGCCGGGCGGACGCCCGCCCGTCTCATGGGGGGCTCCCCAGATGCCCAGCAGGTCGTCCCGCGCCTGGAAGGCGACGCCCAGGGCCTCTCCGTACACGCGCAGTTGCTCCAGTACGGGCGTGGGGGCGCCCGCGAGGACCGCGCCCATGGTGACCGCGCAGCGCATCAGCGAGGCGGTCTTCCACTCCGTCATCCGCACGCACCGCTCGACGCTCACCTCGCTCGCCCCCTCCATCTCCAGATCGAGGGCCTGACCGGCGAGCATCGTCGCGAAGGTGTCGTCGTACAGGCTCACCGCCTCGTGCCGGTGGGGTGAGTCCGAGCGCAGCAGCGTCGCGTTCCCGAGGACGAACAGGGAGGCGCCGGCCAGCGTGGACATGCCCTTCCCGAAGACCACCCAGGCCGTCTCGCGCTGCCTGCGGTGGCGGTCGCCGTCCATCACGTCGTCCAGCAGGAAGGCGCAGTTGTGCAGCGCCTCCACCGCGACCGCCCCGGGGACGGCCGACTCGTCCGGTGCGTGCCCGGCGGCGGCGGTGGCCAGGAGGGCGAGCGTCGGCCGTACGCCCTTGCTGCTCTGCTTCTCGACCGGCCGGCCCTGCGCGTCGCGCCAGCCCATGTGGTAGTCGACCACCGCCCGCAGCTCGGGCGAGAGTTCACCGAAGGCGGATCGCAGAGCGGGGACGATCTGGGCGTGGGCGTTCTCCAGAACGGATGGAAGTTTCACGGGGTCCTCTCCTCTTCGCGGGTGGTGTTCGTGCCCTGCGCGCCGCCGAGACTGCGGTAGGCGCGCATCCGTTCCCTGCGCTTGCGCGGATCGTCGGTGAACCGCTGCTCCCCGAGGACGGCCCCGCGCCGGGCGTAGACGCGGTTGAGGTAGAGGAGGACCGGCATGTCCTCCAGCCGCACCTCGTCCTGCCCCAGCCACCGCGCGTCGACGAGGCACTCGGCGATCCGGCCCAGGACCGTCTGGTGGGACGGCGCCGCCTGCAGGTTCAGCTCCTTGCGGCCGAGGTGCCCCACGGCGTCGCAGGCCATCACGATCGGACAGCTCTCCACGTACGGCAGCCCGGTCCCCGGCAGTTCACGGATCTCCAGGCCCGATTCCGCGACCTTGTCGCCGCTGCGGCGCCAGGACCGGGTACCGGTGAAGTCGGCGGCCCACAGGTCCTTCTCCAGCGGCAGGTTCACCACGAAACGGCCGGTGCGGCGGATGTTCTTGTAGGTGTGGCGGCGCGGTTTGATGCCCACCGCGATGATCGCGGGGTCCAGGCACACCACGCCGACCGCCGACATCGCCGAGACGTCCACCTCGCCCTGTTCGCTGACCGTCGTGAGCAGGACGACGGGGGAGGGGACGTAGAAGGCGTTGGGCGGGACCGAGATCTTCGTGGTCGCGCCGCCGCCCGTCTCAGCGGGCCGCCCGGATGATGCGTCCAACGTTCCTCACCACCTTGTGGATGCCGTCCTGGTACGCGTCGAGAAGGTCGTCGCAGGGGTGGTGCAGGCGGGGAGCGGGGAAGCTCAGGCTCGACCGGTAGTACTGCTCCGCGCCCGGCAGTTCCCCCTGCCGGTAGAGCGGGCGGGGCCGGCCGGGACGGTAGTGGGGCGGTTCGAGCCGGTGGCCGGTGAACATCGCCTGCCGGTGCAGCGGCCTGTTGGAGGGGCGGCCGACGTCGAGCCCCTCGGCCCGCAGCGCGGTGACGAAGTCGTCCAGCGGCAGCCCGTCCAGCTCCTCGGGGACGTAGCGCGCCTTGTAGCCGTACCAGCCCCCGCGTGTCACGTGCGCCGCCGTGCACGGGGGCCGCAGCCCGGGGATGTCCGAGAGCCGTTTGCTCAGCCCTTCCAGGACCGCCGTCTTGACGGCGATCCGTTCGTCCAGGTCGCGGTACTGCTCGATGCAGATCGCGGCGGCCGGCAGCCCGATGCGGTGGTTGCCGCCGAGGCCGACCGCCACGTCCGCCGCGGGCAGGGACCGGCCGGCCCGCTCGTGGGTGTGGCCGAGGCGCTGCGGGGCGCGGAAGGTGTCCTCGTCCGCGGTCACCAGGACGCCGCCCATGCCACCGCTGACCATCTTCCGTGCGCCGAGGCTGAAGACCCCCGCGTCGCCGAAGGTGCCGACCGGACGGCCGCGGTACCGGGCGCCGTGGGCGTGCGAGCCGTCCTCGACGACCTTGAGGCCGTGCCGCTCCGCGAGCCGCCCCAGCGCCGTCAGGTCCACCGGGTGGCCCCACAGATGCGTCACCGCGACGGCCCTGGTCCGCTCGGTGATGCGCGACTCGGCGTCGGCGAGATCGATGTTCCCCGTCAGCGGGTCCACGTCGCACAGCACGGGGACCGCGGAGAGCAGGAACAGCGGGGCCACCGTCGCGTGGAAGCTGTAGGACGGTACCAGCACCTCGTCGCCCGGCCCGACCCCCACCGCGAAGTACGCGCACAGGAGCGCGTCGGTGCCGCTCGACGAGGCGAGCGCGTACGGCAGTCCGTGGTAGCCGGCGACGGTCCGCTCGAACTCGGCCAGCACGGGACCGTGGTCGTAGTCCGACAGGTCACCCGAGTCCAGCAGCCGCTCCACCCGCGCCCTGGCGGCCGGTGAGAGCTGGGGCCAGGCGGGCGGAGGGGGCACGGTGACCGCCTGCGGGCCGCCCTCCAGCGCCAGTCGGTCCATCTCAGCCCACCTCCGCGTTCGCCCGGCCCGCGAGCAGCGCCCTGCTCTGGCGGAACCGGTCCTCGGCGGCCACGCGGGCGTCAGCGCCCGCTCGGCTGTCAGTGGTCACCCGGGTCTCCATCAGGTCGCGCTCGCGGGAGCCCTGCCGGTAGAGGGAGGTGCCCTTGCAGCCCAGCTCCCAGCTCAGCCGGTAGACCTCGGCCGCGTCCGAAGCGGTCGCCGAGTGCGACAGATTCACCGTCTTCGAGACCGCGTTGTCGATGTACCGCTGCCACCGCGCCGCGACCCGTACATGCCACGCGGGCGAGATGTCGTGGGCGTACCGGTACTTGGCACGGGCGCCGGGAGGCAGAGGCAGGTCCGCCGGCGCCTTCGTCCGTACGAGGTCCAGCGCGTCCTCGGCGGTCAGCCCCGCGAAGCGGCGTACCTCGGCGAGCAGTTCCCCGTCGACGAAGGTGACCCCGTCCTCGGTCAGCACGTCCTTGTTCCAGACGGCGGCGAAGCGGGGTTCGATGCCCGCCGAGCAGCCGGCGACCATCGAGATCGTCCCGGTGGGCGCGACCGTGGTGATCCCGCAGTTGCGCGCGGGCCTGCTCCAGCCGGTGTGCTCCCAGTTGGGGAACGAGCCGCGCTGCAGGGCGAGTTGACGGCTGACATCCCGGGTCACGTCGCGGATCCGGGAGCCCAGCTCGTCGATCAGGGCGAGCGCGGCCTGCGAGTCGTACGGGATGCCGAGGTGGACCAGGAGGTCGGCGAAGCCCATCACTCCGAGCCCCAGCCGCCGGTTGGCGTGTGCCATCGCGGTGATCCGGGGGTCCGGGTAGCGGCTGGCGTCGATGGCGTTGTCGAGCAGCCGTGTCGCGTCCGCGACGGTCTGCTCCAGCGCCGGCCAGTCGACGCGGCCCGCGCGGCCGAAGGCGGCGAGGTTGACGGAGCCGAGGTTGCTCGCCTCGTACGGGTAGAGGGTCTGCTCCCCGCACGGGTTGGTGGTCCGGATGGGGCCGAGGCGTCCGGCGAGCGGGTTGGCGCGGTTGACGGTGTCGAGGAACAGCACGCCGGGGTCGCCGGTACGCCAGGCGTTGTGCGCCAGCCGCTCCCAGATCTCCGCGGCGGGCACCGTGCGCACGGTCCGGCCGTCCTGGGGCCGGACGAGGGCGATCTCCTCTCCCGCGGCCAGCGCGTGCATGTACGCGTCGTCCACGGAGACGGAGATGTTGAAGTTCGACAAGTCACCCACCCGCGCCTTGGCGTCGAGGAACGCGAAGATGTCCGGGTGCCGCACGGAGAGCGAGGCAAGGTTCGCGCCCCGCATCTTGCCGCCCTGCATCGTCACCGTCGTCTCGGTGTCGAACAGACGCAGCCAGGAGACCGGACCACTGGCGCCGGCCGCCTCGGCGGAGCTGATGCCGGCCCCGGACTCACGCAGCGCGCTCAGGTCGAATCCGGTGCCGCCGCCCGTGCGGTGGCAGGCCGCGGCGAGCCCCAACGTGTCGAAGATCCCGGCGAATTCGTCGGGCAGGGGGAGTACGAAACAACTCGCGAGCTGCCCCTGCCGGGTGCCGCAGTTGTTGAGCACACGTCCACTGGGCAGGAACCGGTTCTCCGCCATCATCGCCCGGAACCGGGCCGCCCAGTGGTGGGCGGCGGACGCGCTCGTGTACCGGGACTCGACGCCGCCCAGTGTCCCGGCGACGCGGTCGAGGATCTCCTCCGCCGTCTCGGTGCGCACGGAACCGGTGCGCGTGGCCGTCCGGCGGCCCAGCTTGGCTTCGAGAACCGAAAAGTTCACCGCGGCCCTCGCAGACCGGGATGCCCCCACCTCACGTCCGTGCTCGCGTCCACGGCCTCGTGGCCCGCGTGTGCCGGCCCCTCACGCAGTGCTGCGGCCACCGAGGACCTGCCGCCCCCTTCGATGCCGAGCAGGGCCACATAAACCCCCCGTTCCACGCGCGGCTCCTTTCGAAAAACACCTGAGGAAACACCTGAGGTGAAGGCCGCTGTACACGGCTCCCGGAAATGTCCTGGGCGTGACGTGATCCCCGGCAAACGGGTTGCCACTTGGCGAACAAGGATAGTGAAGAAAATTGGGAAATCAATGTTGATCCGTTAACTATCCGCTGAGCAGGCATTCCTTTCGGGGAACAAAAGATTCCACGGAGCCGTTCGGGTCGGAGGGCTCTCGATGCCCCTTGCGGTCACGGCTGACCGCGGCCAAGAATGAGGCATCCCATTGGGTGCGGTCACGCTCTTGAGCGGGGCCTGCATGGTGAGTTCGTCGATGTCCCAGGCGGTGCGAGCGTCGAATGACCCGTGCGGCCGGCTCATGGTGAATTCGACAAGCGGGGTCGCGTGTTCTTTTCGGACGCCGACGGATGTCGACGGATTCCGGCGGATTGCGGTGGACACCGGCGGACGCCGGCGGACAGCGTCGGATTTCATCGGACGGGACCGGACGCCACCGGACATCACCGGACGCCAACGGAAGTGCGACGCGAAGAGTCGTGGAGATCGGTATTGCACAGGACGCGGATTCACGGAGAGAGAATCTTGAGGAATGCGCGGCGTCGGAGCCCGAGGGGGAAATACGCAGATGGAGAAAGCCGGCAGTGTGACAACGGCGCGCCGCGACGTGCGGACCGAACGGTTCGCCGCGCACATCGAGGCACACGGGCTGACCCGCGCACGCGTGCTGGAACAGGTGGACGAGTCCTTCGGCGACCCGTTGCTCGTCGTCGCCGCGGGCTCCGTCATCGCGGGCTTCGGCAACGACACCAGCGACCTCGACCTGTACGTCGTCGTACAGGACGACGTGGCCAGCACGCTTCCGCTGATGTCGTACGCGAAGAGCGCGCGCATCGACGTCATCATCACCGGCGCCGGCCAACTCAAGGCCCGGCACGCGGAGTTGAGCGCGGGAGCCTGGCCGCCTCAGGACATTTCCCCGGGCGACCTGGTCGAACAGCGCAAACTGTTCGACACGTTCAGCCGCTTCGGCCTGGGACTCCCGCTGGACGGCACACCGCAGTGGCTGGACTGGCAGCGCCGGCTCGACGGGGAGATCACCGGGTGGCTGCGCGCCTGGTACGCGGTCGAGGCCGTCCGTATGCGGTCCGCCGCACGCGCGCTGGCGGGACACAAACCGCTGGCGGCCGCACTGCGGGCGGGTGAGGCGGTGATCGCCGCCCTGGAACGGCACGCGGTCACCAAGGGCGAGCGCTATTTCAAATGGAAGTGGGTTGGTGAGAAGCTGCGGCGGCTCGGCGACAGGGACGGGCTGGCGGCGTTCGAGCTGGCGATGCGCCCACCGCTGACGGCGGACGAGGCACCCGCGTACCTGCGCCGGGCCGAGGAAGTCCTCGACACCTATCTCTCCGACGTGGACGCGTCCGGCTGGGAGGTGTGTCTGCTGCCCGCGGCCGGCACCTCCTGGCGCCCCTTCGGCGAGGGACACCTGGTCTCCCGCTGGGGGCTGCGTGCCGCCGCCGTCTCCACGGGCAGCCCGGTGAGCGCTCGCGGCCGCTGGACCTACCACCCGGGCGAGCCGTGGCACCCCGATGTCGTGTCGCTCTTCGCCGAGGACATGCTCTGGCTGGGGATTCGGAGCGCGCCGTGACCGTACGCCCCACGCGCGACCTGCGCACCCACGTGACGCACGTCAGCCACGGGGCCGTCATCACCATGGTCGTCACCCAGTCGGCGCTGGAGGACGTCGGAGGCGGCGTCCGCGCAGGTCAGTGGCGGCTGGTGGCCGCCCAGACCCGTCACCTGGTGCAGTCCTGCCTGTACGTGCGCGGCCTGGCGAACGGCGGCGAACCGTACCTCTACGAGGACGGCGGGGCCGTCGACCCGTGCGCCCGCGTCCCCGACGACGTCCGTGTCGAGGGGCTGCGGTTCGTCCACGAGGCCAACGCCCTCGCCGCCGACCCGACCGGGGCCGGGGAGTGGCTCGGGCGCCTGCGCGACTGGGTCGCCGTCGCGCAGGAAGAACTCGGTCTGCACGGCGAACTGCCCGAACTCCGTTCTCCCAACGGCATGTTCGGCGGACTCCGCCTCGTGCGCGGCTGGCAGGAGGCCGTCGACGAACTCGGCCTGCCCGCCATGCTGCCCAGCGAATGGATCAAGCCGCTGTGAACACACCAGGCACGATGCTCATCACCGGCGTCACCGGAGTGGTCGGAGCCGAACTGGCCGGGCAGGCACGGGCAGCCGGCTGGCAGGTCACCGGCTGCTCGGCCCGGGGCGGTACCGGCGCCACGGCCTGGCGGATGGGGGAGACCCCGGCACCACCGGAACTCACCGGCCCCTGGGACGTGATCGTGAACGCGGCGGCCCGCCCCCGCTGGAACCTCCCCGAGGCGCGGGCCACCGCCGCGAACGTCGCCCCCGTCGGCGCCCTCGCGCCCCTGGTCGGCCCCCGGACCCACGTCGTCCATGTCTCCACCGCGTACGTCACCGGCCTGCGCGGCGCCGCCGGATCACAGAGCCCGGACGACTACCGCAACAGCTACGAGTGGTCCAAGGCCGCCGCTGAGCGGGAGGCCGTCGAGCGCTACGGGGCCACGGTGGTGCGCCCGCCCCTGGTGGTCGGCCGCCGCTCGGACGGGGCGGTCAGCAGGTTCACCGGCCTGTACGCGCTGCTCCGCAGCTGCGTCACCGGGCTGCTGCCCGCCGTCGTCGGGGACGGGGAGGCATGCGTGGAGACCGTGACGAGCTGCGACGTCGCCGCGTGCGTACTGGACCTCGCGCGCGAGGGACACGACGGATCGGCAGGACAGCCCGTCGTGCTGGGCGCCGGCGAGGACGCGTGCTCGGTGAAGGAACTGGTCGAGGTGGAGTTCGTCGCGCTCAACGCATGGCGCGCCGCACGGGGGTGCGCTCCTCTGGAGGTCCCGACGATCGTCACCCCTGAGCAGTGGGACCGCTTCTACCTGCCCTTCGCGCGCCCGCACCTGACGGCACGCCAGCTCCGTGCGGTGGAGCTGCTCAGCGCGTTCATCCCGTACATGTCCACGCACGACCCCATCGGAGTGACCCGGCGCGTACCGCCCGTCAGGCCCGCCCTGCGGACGTGCGTCCGGGCGTGGGCCGACCGGCATCCGCGGCTGGCCCAGGGCAGCCCCACACCGTGGGCCGGCGAGGAGGAGAAGACGTGAACGCCGCACACGACCACGACCAGGACGCAGGCGCGTACGGCACAGGCACGTACGACGCAGACGCGTACGACGCTCGCACGTACGGCACAGGCACGAACGACGCGGGCACGAACGACACGGACGCCTATGACTACCGGCGTGGAATCCAGGCCATCTGGCCGGAGACGGAACGGCTGCTGCCCACCTCGGTCACCGAGACGCTGGCCGGGCTCGCGGAGCGGAACGACCGCGCGGGCCGGCTGTCCGACAGCAGTGTCGGGGCGCTGCGCGAAGCGGGCTGGTTCGGGCTGCCCGTACCGCGTGAGTTCGAGGGCGGCGGCGGTTCGATCGAGGAGTGCTGCGCCCTGCAACGCCGGATCGGCGCGGCGGACCCGGCGCTCGCCATCGCGGTCACCATGCACCTGTTCTCGGTGGGCGTCCTCGTCGAGCACTGGCGCCGCGAGCGCGACGAGTCGTGGATGCTGCTCGAAGCGATCGCCGGCCAGCAGCGCATCGTCGGCAACGCCTTCGCCGAGCCCGGACTGGCCGGTGCGCTGACCCGGTCCCACTGCACCGCCCGCCGCACCGGCAAGGAATGGACGGTGAACGGCGTCAAGGTGCCCTGTTCCCTGGCCGAACGCAGCGACCTGCTCTGTCTGCAGGTGCGCGACGAGGCGGGCGGTCCGGAGAGCCTGCTGGTGGCACTCGTCGCCACCGACAGCCCCGGCATCACCGTCGAACGCACCTGGAACACGCTGGGCATGCGCGCCTCCGAATCCGACACGGTACGGCTGCGGGACTGCGTGATCCCCGACGAACTCGTCTTCCACCGCACGCGGCCCGGCTCCCAGGGCGACGAGGTCTTCGCCGCCGGACTCGGCTGGTTCTGCGTGTCGATCACGGCCTGCTACCTCGGGCTGATCTCCGCCGCGGTCGACCAGGCACGTGCCGCGCTGGAGAACGCGCGGATCACCCACCTCGGCGCGTCCCGCTCCGAACTGCCCTCCTTCCAGTCCGCGCTCGGCGCCCTCCTAGTCGAGGTCCTCCCGCTGGAGGCGGCTTGCGCCGGGCTCGCACGGCAGCTGGACGCCCGTACGGCCGATCCGCGCAGCCTCATCCCGGCGCTGCTCGCCCTCAAGTGCCGGGCCGCGGAACTGGCGACCCGGGCCGTCGAGGCGGCCTCCGAACTCGTGGGCGTGGCCTCCTACGCGGCCACGGGGACGGCCTCGCGGCTGCTGCGGGACGCCCACGCGGCCCGCTTCCACCCGCCGACCCGTTTCGCCACCCGCCAGCTCCTCGGCCGCTGGGCCCTCGGACTCCCCTTCACCTTCGAACTGGACGAACGCCCCGGCTTCGCGGGGGACGAGCGGCACAGCGCACGTCCCGACGAGCGGCCCGGCCTCAGGCGGAACGAGCGGTACAGCGCACGTCCCGACGAGCGGCCCGGCCCCGGACGGAACGAGCGGCACAGCGCAGGACCTGGCGAGCGGCCCGGCCCCGGACGGAGTCAGCGGGCCGTGGGCGAGGCCCCATGACGGCCCTGCTCGACCTCGTTCGTGCCCATCAGTCCGCCGGGCGCGCCCTCCTCTTCCGGCTGACGGGCGCCACCGACCCGGAGGTCAGCGGCGACGGCGCCTGGGTCACCAGCGCGGGCGGTGAGCGCTACCTCGACATGGGCTCCTTCGCGGTGTTCCTGCTGGGCCACGGCCACGCCGGACCCGTCGAAGCCGTGGCACGGCAGCTCCGTACGCTCGCCGGGTCCACCAGGACGCTCCCCAACGAGTCCCACGCGCGCGCGGCGGCGGCACTCGCCGCACTGGCTCCGGAGCCGCTGACCAAGGTCATGCTGCTCAACTCGGGCGCGGAGGCCGTGGAAGCGGCCCTCAAGCTCGCCCGCGCCCGCACCGGCCGGACCGGTCTCGCCCACCTCGCGGGTTCCTTCCACGGCAAGACGACGGGCGCGCTGAGCCTCACCGACGCCGCGCCCTTCCGCGCCGGACTGGGGCCGCTGCTCCCCGGCGTGCTCCGGCTGCCGCGCGACGACGCCGCCTCGGCCGCACGGCTCGTACGCGAACAGCGGCCCGCCGCGGTCTTCGCCGAACCCGTACAGGGCGAGGGCGGTGTCCACCCCCTGACCCCCGAGTACGCCGGGGCGCTGCGCCGGGCGTGCGACGAGGCGGGCACGCTCCTCGTCCTCGACGAGATCCAGTGCGGCCTCGGCCGCTGCGGCACGCTGTGGGCCCACGAGCCCCTGGGGGTGCGGCCCGACATCCTGCTGTCCGGCAAGGCACTGGGCGGCGGAGTCATACCCGTCTCGGCCCTCGTCGCCACCGAGGACGCCTTTCGCCCCTACGACCACGACCCGCTGCTGCACACCTCGACCTTCGGGGGCAATCCACTCGCGTCGGCCGCGCTGCTGGCCACGCTGGAGGTCGTCGCCTCCCACGACGTACCCGCGCTGGCCCGGCGGGCCGGACGGAGACTGCACACCGTCCTCACCGGTCTGGTGCGGGACTGGCCGGGGCTGTTCACCGGCGTCACCGGCCGCGGTCTGATGCTCGGACTGCACGGGACACGGCCGGACGTGTCGGCCGAGATGATGCGGGCCGCGCTGAGCGGGCGAATCCTGCTGACCATGTGTCTGACCGCGCCGGGGGTGCTGCGGTTCACCCCACCGGCGTTCATCGACGAGGACGATCTCGCGTTCCTCGCACGCGGACTGCAACAAGCCGCGGCGACGACCCGGAGAGAACTGAGCACGTGACGGAGGGAACCGAGCACATGACGGAGGTCCTGACATGCCCGTGGTGACGGTCAGCGAGCGCCTGCACGCCCCGGCGGAAACGGTGTGGGAGAGGGTCTGCGACGTCGAGTCGTACCCGGCCTTCATGGAAGTGGTCATCTCGACCAAGGTCTACAACGAGAAGGCCCGCGACGACGGCAGCATGGAGGCGATGACCGACTGGGAGGTACTGCTCAAGGGTTCCGTCCTCAAGTGGACCGAGCACGAGGTACGGGATCACCGCGCCCGGCGTATCCGGTACACGCAGGTCTCGGGCGACCTGGAGGTGTTCCAGGGGTACTGGCAGGTCGTCCGTGAGAGCGACACGGTCACCAGGGTGACCCTGGAGGTGGAGTTCGAGATCGGCATCGCCATGCTCAAGCCCATGCTGGAACCCGTCGCCGTACGCGCCATCGAACGCAACTCCACCGACATGCTCCTGGCGCTCGGGGAGCGCGCCACCCGGTGACGCCCGGACCGGCATGGCGACCCGCACCTGCACCGGCATCGCGGCCGACACCGGCATCGCGACCGGCACCGGGATCAGCATCGGCACCGGGGCTCCGGATCAGCGGACTCGTGAAGTCCTTCGGAGGCAGGCGGGTGCTCGACGAGGTGGATCTCGTCGCGGAACGGGGAGAGGTGGTCTCCCTGCTCGGGCCCAACGGAGCCGGGAAAACCACCCTCGTGTCCGTCGTCGCGGGCCTGCTGCGCCCCGACGCGGGCTCCGTCTCGGTCCTCGGCACCGACGTCGTACGCGCCCCCCGCGCCGCACGCGGCCGGATCGGTCTCGCCGCACAGGACGTGGCCGTCTACCCCACCCACACCGTGGAGGAGAACCTGCGCTTCTTCGGGGCCCTGGCCGGCCTGCGCCGCGGCGAACTGCGCACCTCGGTCGACAGCCTGCTGGAGACACTCGACCTGGCGCCGCTGCGCCGACGCCGGGCCCGCGAACTCTCCGGCGGCCAGCAGCGCCGGCTGCACGTGGGCTGCGCGCTGGTCCACCGGCCCCGGCTGATCCTGCTCGACGAACCCACCGCGGGCGCCGACCCGCAGACCCGCCGCGGCCTCCTGCGCCAGGTCCGCGCCCTGGCCGACGAGGGCAGCACCGTCCTGTACACCACGCACTACCTGCAGGAGGTGGAGGAGCTGGACGCACGGGTCGTCGTGCTCGGCGACGGCCGGGTGCGGGAGGACGCGGGCGTGGACCAGCTCATCGCGCGCTGGACCCGCAGCGAGCTGGTGCTCACGTTCGCCGGTAAGGCTCCGGAGCTGCCCTGGCCCGGCGCCAGAGCGGCCGGTGACACGGTGTTCCTGCCCACGGACCGGCCCGGCGCCGACCTGGTCAAGGCGGTGGAACTGACCGGGCGGGACCGCGAACGCCTGCGGGCGGTGGAACTCTCCCGCGCCGGGCTCGAAGCCGCGTACCTGGAACTGCTCGGGGCGGAGCGGGCCGAGTGAACCGCGCCCTGACGGTGGCCCGCCACGATCTGCTCTGGCTGCGCCGCGAACCGGCACCGGTCATCACCATGCTGCTGACGCCCGCGCTGCTCATGTTCTTCATCAAGCCCCTGTACGCCGGGGCCCTGGACCGGCTCGGCTACCGCGGCGTCAGCGGCGCCGAGCTGGCGGTGCCCGGCATGACGGTGATGTTCTCCTTCTTCATGGCGGGCCTCGTCACGGAGTCCGTCTTCCGTGAGCACGGCCTCAACACCTGGGCGCGGCTGCGGGTCTCACCCCTGCGCGACACCGAGCTGATGACGGGAAAGGTGGCGCCCTGTCTGGCCCTGGTCATGGCCCAGTCCTGTGTGCTGTTCCTGCTCGGCCGGACGCTCATGGACCTGCGGGTACGGGGGAGTCTGCTCGCCCTGCTGGCCGTCATGGCCGCGCTGTCCGCCTGTGTGGTGGCCTTCTCCTTCCTGCTGTGCGCCGTCGCCCGGACACGCCGGCAGGCCTTCGCCTACGAGCGGGTGACGACGCTGGTCTGGGTGATCCTCGGCGGCACTCTCGTCCCGACGGAGCTGATGGCGGACTGGGTGGGCTCGCTCGCCAGGTTCACCCCCGTGTACTGGGCGAGCCACGGCTACCGCGAGGTGATCCTGAACGGTGAGGGGGTGGCCGGGGTGCTTCCGCACATCGGGGTGCTGTGCGCCTTCGCCGCCCTGTTCGTCGCGCTCGCGGTGTGGCGGTTCGACGGGGAGGCCGACAAACAGCACTGGGACTGAGGGTGCGGGAGCCAAAGGCCTGCCCCGTCAGGCCACGACCTGTCCTGTCAGGCCACGACCTGTGCGATCAGGTCGTGCACGAGATGGTTCCCCGGCGCGCAGTTCTCCTTGAGCCGGTGGATCTCGCCCGGACCGAACCAGTGGTAGGCGGAGTTCTTCGACCACTCCAGGGCCGGACGGGAGAGATCGCCGTCCACCTCGACGAGGAAGTCCGCCTCGTGCCGCAGGGCCCCGCCGTCGTCACCGACCCACTGGGTGACCCGCAGCAGCCGGCGGACCCGGCGCAGGCGCCAGCCGGTCTCCTCCTCGACCTCGCGGGCCAGCGCTTCGAGCAGGCTCTCCCCGGCTTCGACATGCCCGCCCACGACGTCCCAGGTCCCGGGGAACAGCCGCCGGTGGGGCCCGCGCTTCTGGGCGAACGCCTCGTCCCGCTCGTTCAGGATCACCGCCCCGACGGTCCACAGCTCGCCCTCCGCCGGACAGGGCACCTCGACGCCGGGGTCGACCCGGACCGCCCCGTCCCCCTCGGACCCGTCTGGCTCGGACATGCCGTCCCCCCTGGCCGCAGCGATCGGGGAGCCTCCGGACGACGACTGTGGCAGCCCCTATAACCTGGGGAAATGCTGACAGAAGTCACCGCGACCCGCTACATCACGCCCCTGCGTGAGGGCGGCTCGCTGCCGGGACTCGTCGAGGCCGACGACCTCGGTACGTACGTCATGAAGTTCACCGGCGCCGGTCAGGGACGCAAGACCCTCGTCGCGGAGATCGTCTGCGGTGAACTGGCCCGGCGCCTGGGGCTGCGCGTACCGGGACTGGTCACGATCGGGCTCGACCCGGTCATCGGACTCGGCGAACCCGACCAGCAGGTGCAGGAGTTGCTCAAGTCGAGCGGCGGGCTGAACCTCGGCATGGACTTCCTCTCCCGGGCGATCGGCTTCGACTCCCTCGCCCACGAGGTGAGCCCGGAGGAAGCCGGGAAGGTCGTCTGGTTCGACGCGCTGGTCAACAACGTCGACCGGTCGTGGCGCAACCCCAACCTGCTGTTCCGGGACGGCGAGCTGTGGCTCATCGACCACGGCGCCACCATGATCTGGCACCACAACTGGCCGGGCGCGCAGGCCTCGGCGGCCAGACCGTACGACGCGACCGACCACGCCCTCGCCCCCTTCCGTCCCGACATCCCGGGCGCCGCCGCGGAGTTGGGGCCACGCGTCACGGCGGAACTGCTCGCCGAGGTGACCGCCGCGATCCCCGAGGAGTGGCTGAAGGACGAGCCGGGCTTCGACTCGGCCGACGCGCTCCGGGAGGCGTACGCGCGCCCGCTCCTGGCCCGGGCCGCCACGATCCACGAGCGCATCCGCCTCCAGAGCGACACCGCCGGCAGCGGTCGCACCAGTGACACCAGCGGTACCAGCGGTACCAGCCACGTCCGTGACATCCGGAAGGGCACGAAGTGAGCGAGCGCGACGGCCGGGAAGGCCGTGTCGGCGAGGCCGTCGACCGGGTGGTCTACGAGTACGCGGTGCTGCGCGTCGTGCCACGCGTCGAGCGGGGGGAGTACTTCAACGCGGGCGTGCTCGTGTACTGCCGCGCGCACTCCTTCGTGGCCGCCCGCACCCATCTCGACGAGACCAAGCTGCTCGCGCTCGACCCGGCGGCGGACGCGCCCGGCGTCCGGGCCGCGCTGCGGGCCGTCGAGGGCGTCTGCGCCGGGGGCGCGGCGGCCGGACAGGCCGCGGGCGACGACGCCGGACGCCGCTTCCGCTGGCTGATCGCGCCCCGCTCCACGGTGGTGCAGCCGGGCCCCGTCCACACCGGTCTCACCGCCGATCCCGAGGCCGAGACGGCACGCCTGCTCGACCTGCTCGTCAGGTGAGGAGCACCTTTCCGCCGGGGACGGGCCACCTCCCGGCCAGGTAATGGATCACATGGGCGCGGTGTGCCGTTGACACTGGGTGCCAAGGCTTCTAGCGTCTCGTCCGTTGAAGGTACTAAGCGGTCGCTCACCAGTGGGGTGTACCGTTCAAGGGCTTCCCCAAGGGCGAGGAGAACCAGCAATGTCCACCACTGAGCAGCGCGTCGCCGTAGTCACCGGTGCCGCGCGCGGCATCGGCGCCGCGACCGCCGTACGACTGGCCGCCGAGGGCCGTGCCGTCGCGGTGATCGACCTCGACGAGGCCGCGTGCAAGGACACCGTCGAGAAGATCACCGCCGCCGGCGGCAAGGCGATCGCGGTGGGCGCCGACGTCTCCGACGAGGCGCAGGTCGAGGCCGCCGTGGCGCGCGTCGCCCAGGAGCTCGGGGCGCCGACGATCCTGGTGAACAACGCGGGTGTGCTCCGCGACAACCTGCTGTTCAAGATGAGCGTGTCCGACTGGGACACGGTCCTGAACGTGCACCTGCGCGGCTCCTTCCTGATGACGCGGGCCGTCCAGAAGTACATGGTGGAGGCCAAGTTCGGCCGGGTCGTCAACCTCTCCTCGTCCTCGGCGCTCGGCAACCGCGGCCAGGTCAACTACTCCGCGGCCAAGGCCGGTCTGCAGGGCTTCACCAAGACCCTCGCGTTCGAGCTGGGCAAGTTCGGCGTCACCGCGAACGCCGTGGCGCCCGGTTTCATCGTGACGGACATGACCGCCGCGACCGCCGAGCGCGTCGGCATGGGCTTCGAGGAGTTCCAGGCCGCCGCCGCCACCCAGATCCCCGTCCAGCGCGTGGGCAACCCGGACGACATCGCCAACGCGATCGCCTTCTTCACGGGCGACGCCGCCGGATTCGTCTCCGGCCAGGTGCTGTACGTAGCCGGCGGACCGCTCAACTAGGACGGGGGACAGGGACATGACCACTGTGGAACTCTCGGGCAAGGTCGCCCTCGTCACCGGCGCCAGCCGCGGCATCGGCTACGGCGTCGCGCAGGCGCTGCTGGCCCGTGGCGACCGGGTGTGCATCACCGGCCGCAACGAGGACGCGCTCAAGGAGGCCGTCGAGCAGCTCGGCGCCGACCGCGTCATCGGCGTCGCGGGCAAGGCCCACGACGAGGCCCACCAGGCCGTCGCCGTCGAGCGCACCATGGAGGCGTTCGGCCGCGTCGACTTCCTGGTCAACAACGCTGGTACGAACCCGGTGTTCGGGCCGATCGCCGACCTCGACCTCAATGTGGCGCGGAAGGTGTTCGAGACCAATGTCGTCTCCGCGCTCGGCTTCGCCCAGCAGACGTGGAAGGCGTGGCAGAGCGCGAACGGCGGCGCCATCGTCAACATCGCCTCCCTCGCGGGAGTCTCGGCCTCGCCGTTCATCGGCGCGTACGGCATGAGCAAGGCCGCGATGATCAACCTGTCCCTGCAGCTGGCGCACGAGTTCGCACCGCTGGTGCGGGTCAACTCGATCGCGCCAGCCGTCGTCAAGACCAAGTTCGCGCAGGCCCTGTACGAGGGCCGCGAGGAGGAGGCCGCCTCGGCGTACCCGCTCGGCAGGCTCGGGGTGCCCTCCGACATCGGGGGCGCCGCGGCCTTCCTCACCTCGGAGCAGTCGGACTGGATCACCGGGCAGACGCTCGTGGTCGACGGCGGGATCTTCCTCAACGCGGGCGTGTCCTGACCGGTGACGACAATAAATTCGGCGTTTTAAACCCTGCGTCGTACACGGGTTTTCCACACGGAAAATTCGTGCGGAAAGCGGATATGTTCCGCACAGATTCCAAACAAGAGTCGCAGAGCCGAAAAAAATCGAACAAATGATGTTCGTGCACGTCAAGTGCCCCGCCGTCAGAGCCGTTTGACGCGCGGGGCACTGCGATATGGTCCTGCCCACTGTGGCGGGGCTCATCGAGGAGCGTGCGCGTGTTGAAGCGGAACCGGTCCCTGCGGCACTTGTCGGTGATCGCGTCCATCACCTCCATATCCCTGGTCACCGGATGCGGAGTGTTCTCCTCGGACACCTCCGAGGGCGAGGGCCCGATCATCGTGGGCACGACCAGCGCACCCAGCACCCTCGACCCCGCCGCGTCCTGGGACGGGTCGTGGGAACTGTTCCGCAACATCTACCAGACCCTCCTCAGCTACCCGGCCGGAGCGTCCGCGCCCGAGCCGGACGCCGCCGAGAGCTGCCGCTTCACCGACGACTCGAACCGCACGTACAGCTGCACGCTGCGTCAGGGAATGTCCTTCTCCGACGGACACGACCTCGACGCCGAGGCCGTGAAGCACTCCATCGACCGCATCCGGAAGATCGCCGTGGACGGCGGTCCCGCGGGCCTGCTGGGCAGCCTGGAGCGGGTCGAGACGAAGGGCGCGAACAAGGTCGTCTTCCGCCTCAACAAGCCGGACGCCACCTTCCCGTTCGTGCTCGCCACACCCGCCATGTCGATCGTCGACCCCGAGGAGTACCCGGCCGACGCCCTGCGCGAGGACGGCGAGGTCACCGGGTCGGGACCGTACGGCCTTCAGTCGTACGAGGAGGGGCAGGAGGCCCGGCTCGTCCGCAACGACCACTACAAGGGCTCCGCCGACCGCAAGAACAGCGCCGTCACCATCCGGTACTTCCAGGACTCGGACGAGATGGTGGACGCCCTGAAGGACCGGAAGATCGACGTCACCCTCCGCGGACTCGCAGCCAAGGACGTCGTCGCCCTGCAGGACCGGCGCGGCAAGGACGACATCCAGCTGGTGGAGGGCGCGGGCACCGAGATCCGCTACCTGGTCTTCAACCCGAAGGACCCGTGGGCCAGGAAGGCGGCGGTCCGCAAGGCCGTCGCACAGGTCGTCGACCGGCCCGCCCTCGCCCACAACATCTACCAGGACACCGTCGAGCCGCTGTACTCCATGGTCCCGAGCGGGCTGGCCGGCCACACCACCGGGTTCTTCGACGACTACGGCAGCCCCAGCACCTCCAAGGCCCGGCAGATCCTCCTGGAGGCGGGCATCTCCGAACGCGTACCGCTCACCCTCTGGTACACGACGGACCGGTACGGCTCCATCACCAAGCCCGAGTTCGAGGAGCTGAGGCGGCAGCTCAACGAGACCGGCCTGTTCAGCGTCACCGTCAAGGGACGCCCCTGGAAGACGTACGAGGCCGGTTACCGCAAGGGGGAGTACCCCGTGTTCGGCCGCGGCTGGTTCCCCGACTTCCCCGACGCCGAGAACTTCATCGCCCCGTTCGTCGGCGAACAGAACGCGCTCGGTACGCCCTACAAGTCGCCCGAGATCACCGACGTCCTGCTGCCGGAGTCACGCCGGCGGACCGACCGCGGTGACGTCGTCGAGCAGTTCGAGAAGGCGCAGCACATCCTCGTGGACGACGCGCGGCTGCTGCCCCTGTGGCAGGGCAAGCAGTACATCGCCGCCAGTGAGGAGATCTCCGGCGTCGAGCGTTCCATCGACCCGTCGACGATCATGATGGTGTGGGAGCTGTCCCGCAAGACCAGCTGGTAGCGGGGGAGCCGGCCGGGAGCCCGGCCGATTGTCAGTGGGCGGCGGTAGGTTCTGAGGACCGGAAACAACCGCACCTGTAAGGAAGTTCACGTGACCGACACCGCCATGCTGCCCGAGTCCTGGCGCGGCGTCCTGGGCGAAGAGCTGCAGAAGCCCTACTTCAAGGAGCTCACCGAGTTCGTCGAGGAGGAGCGCGAGAAGGGGCCCGTCTATCCGCCGCGCGACGAGGTCTTCGCCGCGCTCGACGCGACCCCTTACGACCGCGTGAAGGTGCTCGTCCTCGGCCAGGACCCGTACCACGGTGAGGGCCAGGGCCACGGCCTGTGCTTCTCGGTCCGGCCCGGGGTGAGGACGCCGCCCTCCTTGCGCAACATCTACAAGGAGCTGAAGGAGGAGCTGGGCCATCCGGTGCCGGACAACGGCTATCTGATGCCGTGGGCCGAACAGGGTGTCCTGCTGCTCAACGCGGTGCTGACGGTCCGCTCCGGAGAGGCCAACTCGCACAAGGGCAAGGGCTGGGAGAAGTTCACGGACGCGGTGATCCGGGCCGTGGCCGAGCGGCCCGACCCCGCGGTGTTCGTCCTGTGGGGCAACTACGCGCAGAAGAAGCTCCCGCTCATCGACGAGGAGCGGCACATCGTCGTCAAGGGCGCGCACCCCTCACCGCTGTCCGCGAAGAAGTTCTTCGGCTCGCGCCCCTTCACCCAGATCGACGAGGCGATCGCGAAGCAGGGCCACGAGGCGATCGACTGGCGCATCCCGAACCTCGGCTGACGCCCAGCCCGGTCCGCCCAGCCTGGTTCGTCCAGCCCGGTCCGCTCCGATCTGGGCCGGTCCGGTCCGGGCGATCCCGGTCCGGCGGGGGCGGTCCGGCAGACTCGGGCCGGTACGGGGTGATCGGCATCCGGCCGGGGCGGTCCGGATGCCGTCGGGCCGGGTCGGGTGGGGCGGCCGCGGGCCGCCCGGCACCCGGTCAGGACTGCCTCCACGGGGGTGGGGCAGTCCTGACCGGGGCCGGCGGACTCCGGCGGGCTCCGGCCCGGGGTGACGGCCCGGCCGCCCTCGGGGCCGCCTCAGCTCGATTGCCGGTGCCTGCCGTTAGCGTCGGCCGGAGGTGACAACGGCAGACGAGCGGGTGGAGGGCGACGCGGTGGCGGAGCAGCAGGAGCAGGCGGCGGACACGATGACGACCAGGATCGGGCAGGCCGTCATGCTTCTCCACGGCGGCGACCGCGAGGAGGCCCGAAGCCGCTTCCTGGACCTGTGGGCGGAGATCGGCGTGGAGGGCGACGCGCTGCACCGCTGCACACTCGCGCACTACATGGCGGACACGCAGGACGACCCCTCGGACGAACTCGCCTGGGATCTGAGGGCCTTGTCGGCTGCGGACGAGCTCACGGGCGGGCTCACCGACGACCACGTCGCGGAGCACCCGGCGCACCACCAGTCCCTCGCGGTACGGGCCTTCTACCCGTCCCTGCATCTGAACCTCGCCGCGGACTATGTGAAGCTCGGCCGCTCCGAGGCGGCCCGGGGCCATCTGGGAGCGGCGCGGGCGGGCATGGGCGTCCTCGGCGACGACGCCTACGGAGACGGGGTCCGGGCCGGCATCGGCCGCCTGCAGTCGAGGCTGGACCGGGCGGGCCCGGACGGCGCACCCGAACCCGCACCGAGGCGGCCGGGGCACGGGAGAGGCCCGGGAGGAACGGGAGGGCCCGGAGGCGAGACGCTGGGACCGCCCCGTCGGGAGCCCTAGGCCGCCTCCACACGCCTCGCCTCCGGAGGCGTCAACGGCCGTACATGTCCTGGCAGATCGCCGCCTGCGGGCTGTCCGCCCGCCAGCCGCCGTACGTCCGGCCCAGCGCACACACGTCAGCGCCCGTCGACGGTACGGACGCGGGCAGTCGTGGCACGGCCCGGTGCTCGGGCCGCTGCGGCTCCGGGCGCCGCGGCGGTGCGGCGGGGGCCTGCCGAGGCGGGTCCGCCGGGGCGGCGGGACCCGCGGCGGGCGTACGGGCCGGTGCGGACGCGGGCGCCGAAGGGCGGCGGGACGGGCCGACGAGCTCCAGGGCCTCCCGGGCCGGGGCCTGGACGACCCGCTGCTCGGCTCTGCCGTCCGGGCGCGGCTCCGGCACCGGGAGCGGGACGGACGGCACGGCGGGCGTGGGCGTCCGCTGGACGGTCACACAGCCCGAGACGGCGGAGACCGCCGAGACGGCCACGGTGACCAGAAGCGTTGCGGTGGTCGCGGTTCGATGCACCCGCGCAACTCTGCTGGTTCCGCCGTGCTTCGGGGAGCCGACGAGCGGAGTGTGCCCCGCACGGGTGAAAGACCGGCGGCCGATGCCTCCGCGCCCGCGCCCTCGTCCGTTCCTCAGTCGCCGGTCGCCCCGTCGACGCGCTCGCGGATCAGATCGGCGTGACCGTTGTGGCGCGCGTACTCCTCGATCATGTGCGTGTAGATCCACCGCAGGTTGAAGGGCTTGTCGGTGAACCTGCTCCGGCCCTCGGACAGGTCGTCCAAACCGAGCGGCGCCGCGTTGCGGCGGGCGATCGCGATCTCGCCCTGCCAGGTGGCGTACGCCTCCTTCCAGGTGTCCGCCTCGGTGAGATGGAACTCGCCGTCCCGGTCCTCGTCGCTGTAGTAGATCGGCCCCGGGTCGTCGCCGACGAGGACCTTGCGGAACCAGCTCCGTTCCACGTCCGCCATGTGCCGGACGAGGCCGAGCAGGGACAGCTCGGAGGGCGGCACCGCGGCCGTCCTGAGCTGGGAGTCGTCCAGACCCTCGCACTTCCAGGCCAGGGTCTGCCGGTGGTAGTCCAGCCAGCCCTCCAGCATCGCTCGCTCACCGGCGTCCGTCGCGGGTCCCCTGCGCTCGTTGGTCATGAGCGCATCATCGCGGACGACCGCGGCCCCGGCCCACCCGATTTCACGCCGGTACCCCGCGCTGCCCCGCCCCGGTCCTCAACCGTCGGCCGCCGGCCCGCTCCTCAGCTCGGCCCAGACGGTCTTGCCCCAGCGGTGGGGTTCGGTGCCCCACCGGTGCGAGAGGGCGTCGACCAGGACGAGGCCGCGGCCCCTGCTCCGCTCCTCGTCGCAGTCGGTGTCCGTCCTCGGGAGGTCGCGGGAGCGGTCGACGACCGCGAGGAGGACGCGGTCCTCGGCGGGGCGTGTGACGACGACCCGGATCACGGAGCAGCACGCGTGGTCGACGGCGTTGGAGACCAGCTCGGTGATGACGCACAGGGCGTCCTCGGTCAGCCCGTCCTGGTGCCAGGCCGAGAGAGCCGTACGCACCAGGCTGCGCGCCGCACCCGCGCTCTCCGGCACGCGTGCGAGCGTCTGCGAGTACCCGGGATGCCCGGTGGGACGTGGTGTTGCCGTCACAGTCATCAGGACCTCGGGGTGCGGGTGTGATGGGCCTTGACCGAGTGAACGACGCCGGGACGCGGGGAGGCAGGAAAAATCCACCCGTGATGGATACGGCCCAACCGGATATTTCTCCGCGATCTGCACTCATGGCCAGGAATCACTGCCTACCGTGCCTATGTGGACGGCAATGAGCGCTTCATGAGCGCGATGAGCGCGCGGTGCATGACCCAGGCCGAACTGGTCGACGCGGTCAACGCCCGTCTGACCTCCGCCGGACAGGAGGGAACGGTCAGCGACCGGACCGTTCGCTACTGGCGGACCGGAAGAACGAGATGGCCGCACCCCCGCCAACGAGCGGCGCTGGAGGCAGTATTCGGATGTACGGCCGAGGAACTGGGCTTCAGTCCGCCGGCCCGCAACCGTCCCGCCACCGAACCGGAGGCCCCTGTGGACCGCAGGAACTTCCTCACCGTCACCACCGCGACAGCCGCCGTGGTGACGCCGTTCGTCGGTGCGCCGCCACAGGTGGGCACCTCCGACGTCATCCGGCTGCGCTCCGGCCTGGACGCCCTGATGGCACTCGACCGCAGCAGAGGCGGCCACGACGGCCTGGAGCGCGCCGCGTTGGCCGGTGCCGCCGAGGCCCTGGAGAAACAGCGGCTCGGGGCCACCCAGCGCATCCGCCGCAGGCTCTTCTCCGTGGCCGCCGACTACACCGCCACCGCGGCCTGGAGCGCGATCGACGCCCGGCGGATGGACCGCGCCTCCCAACTCCTCGGCCGCGCACTCTACTTGGCCGGAATGGCCAAGGATCCGGTGGCGGAGGTGCGGGTCTGGAACGCGTACGCGATCCTCGCGCACCACCGGGGCGAGTACGCCGAGGCCGTGGACGCCGGTTACGCCGCCCAGGGAACGGCCGTCGCCAGGCGGCTGCCCCTGTACAGCTCCCTGGCCCATGCCAGGACGGCCATCGGCCACTCGAACCTCGGTGACCGGCAGGCCGCCCTGCGTTCCCTGGGGCACGCCCGGGACGCCCTCGGCAAGGCGCGGCCCGACGAGCCCCGGCCGTCGTGGATCGCCTTCTACGGCCCCGCCGAACTGCTCGCCATGACCGCCATCGTGCAGGACCGCAACGGACGCTTCGCCGAGTCCGAGGCCGCCTCCCACCAGGCTTTGCGGACGATCCCGGCGGAGTTCCGCAGAAACAGGGCGCTGGCCACCGGGCGGCTCGCGCTGGCCCAGCTCCACCAGCGCGACGTCGAGCAGGCGTGCGCGACGGCGGCCTCGGTCTTCCCCCTGATGTCGGGCCATCCGATCCCGGGCCGGATGCGCTCCCTGCTCGGCGACTACTACCGGGACCTGATCACTCTTGCGCCGGACGCCGGGATCGCCCGAGAGTGGGGAGACCGCTACCGATCCGAATGGAGCCGACTGTGAGCGCCGATGGCCTGGACATCCGCCGCTTCGGGCACGACGACCTGCCGCGGATCCGGCAGACGATCATCGACCTGCACGCCGCGGCGGCGGGCCCCGACCGGGACGACGACTTCAAGAAGAAGTTCCCCTGGTTCGTGGACCACTGGGGCGGCAACCCGGCGTTCGCCTGCGTCATCGCGTACGAGGGCGACGAGGCGATGGGCTTCGCGTACGGCGCCCCCGCGGTCGAGGGCCGGGAGTGGTGGCGCGAGCACCTCGACGAGGCGCCGAAGAAGGCGGTGACCTTCTCCTACTCCGAGCTGGCCGTTCATCCGAAATGGCGGAAGCAGGGGGTGGCGGACCAACTGTCCCGCGCGCTCCTGGAGGAGCGGCCCGAGGACCTCGCCGTCCTCCTGGTGGACGTCGAGCATCCGCGCGTACAGGCCCTGTACGAGGACTGGGGCTTCCGCAAGGTCGGGGAGCGCCGGCCCTTCGCGGACTCCCCGCTGTACGCGGTGATGCTCGCCGAGCTGCCTCTCGTGTAAAGGTCCTGGCCATGGGGCCGCCGCGGCCGCCGTATGCTTCCGACGACGTCGGGGCGCGCGTGCCCCGGACCCGTGTCCTGTCCCGGAGGAGATCCCTGTGAAGGTCGGTTGCATCGGACTCGGCGACATCGCGCTGAAGGCGTATCTGCCGGTGCTCGCCACCCGCCCGGGACTCGAACTGCATCTGCACACACGGACGCCGGCGACCCTCACCAGGGTCGCCGACAGCCTGCACGTGCCGGCCGGGCGCCGGCACACGGACCTCGCCGGGCTGCTCGCGCAGGGCCTCGACGCGGCGTTCGTCCACGCGCCCACGCACGCCCACCCCGAGATCGTGGGCGCGCTCCTCGAAGCGGGCGTCCCCACGTATGTCGACAAGCCGATCGCGTACGAACTCGCCGACTCCGAGCGCCTGGTGAGGCTCGCGGAGGAGCGGAACACCAGCCTGGCCGTCGGTTTCAACCGGCGGTACGCACCCGGGTACGCGCAGTGCGTCGAGCACCCGCGTGAGCTGATCCTGATGCAGAAGAACCGCGTCGGCCTGCCGGAACAGCCCCGCACGATGATCCTCGACGACTTCATCCACGTCGTGGACACCCTGCGGTTCCTGGTCCCGGGACCGGTCGACGACGTGACCGTGCGGGCCCGCGTCGAGGACGGACTGCTGCACCACGTCGTCCTGCAGCTGGCCGGGGACGGGTTCACGGCACTCGGCGTGATGAACCGGCTGAGCGGTTCCGCCGAGGAGATCCTGGAGGTGTCGGGACAGGACACCAAGCGTCAGGTGGTCAACCTCTCCGAGATCGTCGACCACAAGGGGCAGCCGACGGTCCGGCGGCGCGGCGACTGGGTTCCGGTGGCCCGCCAGCGCGGCATCGAGCAGGCCGTGCTGGCCTTCCTCGACGCCGTGCGCGCGGGCAAGGTCCTCAGTGCCCGGGACGCGCTGGAGACTCACGAACTGTGCGAGCGCGTGGTGCGTGCGGTGACGGAGCGCTCGCCCCGGGGCGCCGCGACCGCCTGACCCGCAGCGCCCGTACGCCCTCGGTGGCGCCCAGCGCGGCCAGGACCAGCAGGGCCAGATACACCGGCCACTCGCCCAGGCGCGCGTACGGGGTGACACCGTGCGCCAGCGGCACCTCGTACACCGCGGACGTGCTCGCGTCGGTGCCGAGCCAGGAGCCGACGCGCTCACCGCCCGGGCCGTAGACCGCCGAGACGCCGGTGAGCGTCGCGTGGACCATCGGGCGGCCCGTCTCGGCGGCCCGCAGTGCCGCGAGCGAGGCGTGCTGCTCCGGGGCCCAGCTGCTCTGGAACGACGAGGTCGACGACTGGGCGAGCAGCACGTCGGCGCCGTCGCGCGCGAGATGCCGGCTGATGTCGGGGAACGCCGACTCGAAGCAGACCATCGGGC
Source organism: Streptomyces sp. NPDC060205 (assembly GCF_042728395.1). Taxonomy (NCBI): domain Bacteria; kingdom Bacillati; phylum Actinomycetota; class Actinomycetes; order Kitasatosporales; family Streptomycetaceae; genus Streptomyces; species Streptomyces sp. NPDC060205. The sequence goes on along the minus strand of NZ_JBHWZP010000030.1, from coordinate 11,613 downwards.
CCACCTTCAGCCCGTCGCCGACCGTCATCACCACCTGCCCGGTGCCGCGCATCCGGTCCTCGCCCGCCGCCTTGCCCACGGAGGTCGCCCAGCCGAGGAGCGAGCGCGCCGGGACGTACTCGCCGAAGGGCACGAGCCGCATCTTGTCGTAGCGGTCACCGGTCGGGCCCTGCGGACCCACGAGCACGGAACTCTTGTAGATGCCCGGCCGGTCCGAGCGGCGCGCGTCGACGTTGACCATGATGTCGGCGTCGACCTCGCGGGAGAGCGCGGCGAGCCGGTCCGCCAGGTCGGGACGGTCGGCGAGGTCGAAACCGACACTGCTCTCGCCCCACACCACCAGGTCGACGTCCTGCCCGGCCAGCTTCCGGGTGAGCGCCTCCTCGCGCGCGAACCGCTTCTCCGGGCCGCCGATGCCGTCGATCACGCCGGGCTGCACGACGGCGATCCGGGCCCGCTCACCGTCCTCCTCGGGCCGGGGCGACCAGACCCAGACCGCCGAGGTGGCAACAGCTGTCGCGAGGAGCCCGGCGACCGCCGGGACACGGGAGGACCGTACGGCGACGAGGACGGCGACCGCCACGTTCACGGCGACGAGCAGGAAGCTCAGCAGCCACACCCCGCCGACCGAGGCGAGCCGCAGCGCGGGCGCCACGTCCCACTGGCTCGACCCGAGGAGCCCCCAGGGACCGCCCAACCCCTCCCAGGAGCGGACGAGTTCGACCATCAGCCAGCCGGAGGGCAGCACGAACAGGGCGGCCAGCACCCGGCCCGGCGAGGGCGCACCGGCCAGGAACCGGCGCACCAGCCAGCCCCACGGTGCCCACAGCGCGCCCAGCAGCGCCGCTATCACGACGGTGAAGACATGCAGGCTCGGCAGCAGCCAATGGTGCACGGCCAGCATGAAACCGAGCCCGCCGAGCCAGCCGTCGTACGCCGCGCGCCGGCCCGTCGGAGCCGAGCGCGCGAGCAGGATCCACGGCACCAGCGCCACGTAGGCGAACCACCACAGCGAGGGCGCGGGGAAGCTCAGCATCGGCAGCGCGCCGGCGAGAGTGGCCGCCGCGCCGCGCCACCACGGAGAGCCGAGACGCGGGCCGAGACGTGAGCCGACGCGCGAGCCGAGACCTCGGCGCCAGTCAGTGGCGGACAGGTTCATCCAGCGCCTCCCGCGGCCCTCGAAGTACGGTGCCCGACTCGGTGAGCCGACGGCTTCGGTGACTCCAGTGTGTCCAGTGTGCGGGCACCGAAACGATCAACACACCGGCTGCGCCCGGACGGCCGTCCCCGTCAGGGAGCGGCCGGCTCCTGGCGGCGCTGCGGGACCCGGCGCCACTTCTCGTGCACGACCACCTCACGCACCCGCCAGCCCTCGGCCGTCCGCAGCAGCCCGAAGTCGTACCGGCCGCCGCACACGAAGTCGGGCTCGGTGGATCCGCCGTCCTGTCCGGCGAAGCGCATCGGGTTCACGTAGTCGGCCTGGACCCGGGCGGTGTCACCGCTGTCCTGTTCCAGCAGACCGAAGCGCACCCGCCGGTTGACGATCAGATGCTGTCGCATCGGGAACAGCTCCATGGTCCGCGAGAGCCATGCGGCGATCTGCCCGGCGTCCCCCTCGACACCGCCCGCGGACCGGTAGTCCGCCCGTCCGTCCGGTGCGAACAGCCGCCGGTACGCCTCCCAGTCCCCGTCGTCGACCGCCACCGCGTACTCGGTGACCACCTCGTCGACCGCGAGCCGGTCCATCACCGTCGCCAGTTCCACGCGCTGCGTCATCGGCTCAGTGTTGGCCACGGGGAGGAGCGAGCCAAGGGGCGTGCAGGGATATTCACCCGGCGTGCGCGCTGCGGACGTCCTGGTACGAGCCGTTCAGGAGCTTCGCGGTGAAGGCGGCCAGCGCCGCGCGGAGCCGTTCACGGGAGGCGTCGTGACGGTCCACCAGATGGTCGACGAGGTCGGCGCGGACCGCGGCGAGCAGGGCGTGGGCGGCGAAGTTCCCGTCGCCGAACCCGGGAAGGTCCTCCAGGACGCCTCGCAGGGTGCCGTGCCACCAGTCGTAGTGCCCGGCGCCGTAGGGGCTGCCGCTGCCCGCCTCCTCCAGGGCCAGGGAGAGGTGGCGGTGGTCGAGCTTGAAGCACAGGAGGGCGTCCAGCAGCGCGGGCGCGCGCTCGGCCGGCGGGGTGCCGGGCCCGAGGGGGCGCGGGCCGTCCGTGACGGCCCGGCGGATCGGTTCGAGCCGGGTCTCGTGGAGCGCCCGGATCAGACCGGTGCGGTCGCCGAAGCCGCGGAAGAGCGTGCCCTTGCCGACGCCCGCCTCGGCGGCGATGTCGGCCATGGACACGTGCTCGGGGCTGTCGCTGCGGGCGAAGAGCCGGTCGGCCGCCGCGAGGACTGCTTCCCGGTTCCGTGCGGCGTCCGCGCGGGGCTTGCGTTCGGGCACGGGTTCCTCCGGGGGCCGTGGGGCGCGTGGGATACGCGGACGGGTTGACGGGTTGCTTAAGCGGACCGCGGGTCCGTATAGTCGATCTCAAGCGGACCGCTGGTCCGTATCGTATCGGAGGATCTCCCATGACCACGAGCACAGCTGCGACCACGGGGCCGTCGGACCTGTTCCGGCGGGGCCTGCGGATGCTGATCGACAAGGACATCGCGGCCTGGACCGGCCTCTGGGACGACCGGGGCGTCCTTGAGTTCCCCTTCGCGCCCGACGGGTGGCCGAAGCGGCTGGAGGGCAGGGTCGCCGTCGCCGACTACATGCGCCACTATCCCGACCACATCGACCTGCACGACTTCCCCGACGTGAAGATCCACGAGACCGGCGACTCCGGGACGATCGTGGTGGAGATGCGCGGAGTGGGGCGGGTGGTGCGGACCGGAAAGCCGTTCGACATGACCTACATCGCCGTGGTGACGGTCTCCGGCGGGCTCATCACGCACTACCGCGACTACTGGAACCCCCTCACCGTCTCCCCGGGCAGCGCGACCGACTTCACGCGGGGCGGGCGATGAGCGGCGCCGGTACCGCTCCCGCGGCCGTCCTCGTGCTCGGCGCCACGGGCACCACCGGCAGCCGCGTGGTCTCCCGCCTCGCCGGGGCGGGCCACCGGGTCAAGGCGGCAGGGCGCCGGGCCACTCCCGTCGACGGCGCGGAGGCCGTGCGCTTCGACTGGTACGACCCGGCGACGTACGAGGGGGCACTGGACGGCGCGGACCGGGTGTACCTGGTCGCGCCCCTGGACTCCGCCACCCCGGCCGACGTCATGCTGCCCTTCCTGGAGCGGGCGCGCGCGTCCGGAGTGCGCCGGGCGGTGCTCCTCAGCTCCTCCGCGATCCCCGAGGGCGGCCCGGCCGTCGGGCAGGTGCACCGGGCTCTGCCCGGCCTGTTCGACGAGTGGGCGGTACTGCGGCCCTCCTGGTTCATGCAGAACTTCACGGGCGACCACATGCATGCGCGCAGCGCCCGCGAGGAGGGGGTCATCCTGACCGCGGCGGGCGAGGGGCGGGTGGCCTTCGTCGACGCCGACGACATCGCGGCCGTCGCCGCACACGCGCTGACCGATGCGCGGGCCCCCGGCACCGACCTGGTCGTCACCGGCCCGCAGGCGCTGAGTCATACCGAGGTCGCGGCGGTCCTCACCGAGGTGACCGGCCGCGCGGTCGCTCACCGGCCGCTGACCTACGAGCAGATGAGGGATCACCTGGCGGCTTCGATGCCGCTGGAGTACGCCGCGATGCTGGCCGCCATGGACCGCGCGAACGCGGAGGGCGCCGAGGACCGCACCACGGACACGGTCCACCGCCTGACCGGCCGCGCGCCACGCACGTTCCGCGCCCACGTGCTCGCCGCGGTCGGCGGTACGGGGGCTGTGCCACCGGTGCGGGTGCCGTGACGGTCGCCTGCCGTGCCCGGCGCCGGGCCGGGGGAGGGGTGTCTCAACGGGGTCCGCACACCCCGGAGTTCACGCCGCTTCGACTATCTCTTCCCGCACCGCCGCGGCCCACTGCACGACCAGCAGTTCGTACTCGATGCGCTCCTGGGGCGAGAGATATCCGCCCGCGCGTATCCATAACGCTCGGATCTGCTCATTCAGTGCGGCCGCTGACCGCACGGAACCAGGGGTCGGAGAATTGGTGGGCATGCGCATCAGCGTAAGGCCAAGGACTGACGGTGCGCTACCAGATGACTACCCACGCCGTATGCGCTTGGTCACGCCATAAACGTTTAGGGGCCACCGAGTTGGGAAACGGGACGGCGAGCACGTCTCACTGCCGCTCGGCCCACGTGCGCGACCAGTCCAGCAGAGGGCCCATCGCCGTCACCAGGTCGTCGCCCAGCGGGGTCAGCCGCCACGTCGCGCCGTCCGCAGGGGCGGCTATCCCCGCCTCGCGGAGTTCCGAGAGCCGGGCCGACAGCACGCTGGAGGACATCGCGTCGCAGCGCCGCTGCAGATCGCGGAAGCCGACCGGCGCACCGCCCCGGTGGAGTTCCCAGATCACCCGCAGCGTCCAGCGCCGGCCGAGCAGGTCCAGCGCGGCCATCACGGGACGGCCGCTCTTCGAACCGCGCACCGGCCGCCCGGGCCGGGGTGTCGTGCCCAAGGCTTTCCTCCCCGAACTGGTCGACCCACCGCGCCGGCCGACTCACCGAACCGACAACTCGCCGCGCCGTCCTGTGCGTTCCGACTCTTGCGCTTCTAAAACAGAAGCGCAAGAGTCGGCAGGCATGAAGCAACGCATCGACGGCATCACGCCGCCCTACGATCCCGAGTCCGAGCGCGCCTTACGCCGCTGGATGCCACCCGGCGTCACCCAGGAACCCCTGATGCTCTTCAAGGTCCTGGAGCGCCACCCCGACCTCGCCTCCCGTATGCGGGAACTCGGCGCGAGCCTCCTCGTCCACGGACTGCTCCCCGACGCCGACCGCGAACTGGTCATCTTCCGGGTGGCGGCCCGCTGCGACTGCGCCTACGAGTGGGGCGCCCACGCGGTGGCGTACGCCGAGGCCGCGGACCTGACTCCGGAGCAGGTGCCCCTGACCGTGACCGGCACCCCGGACGACCCGGTCTGGACGCCCCGTCAGAGCGCGATCCTGACGGCCGTCGACCAGCTCCACGACACCGCCCGCCTCACCGACGAGGCCTGGGCCGCACTCCGCGACCACCTCGGAGAACAGGAAGCCCTGGAGTTCCTGGTCCTCGCGGGCTGGTACCGCACCATCGCGTACGTGCTCAACGGACTGCAGATCGAACGCGAACCCTGGGCGAAGCCCTTCCCGGCCGGGTGACCGGTGTCCGCCGGCCGCCCGGAATTTATTCGGATGCCCGCGGGAGCCGTACCCGCTACCGTCGTGCACGTCCGGGTGCGAAGGCAGCGGCTACTTCTCCTCTCAAGAGAGAAACGCGGGTTCGAATCCCGTCACCGGCTCGCGCCGGTGTCGTCCAGCGGCCCAGGACGCTTACGTGCCGCCGCCGCGTCAGATCTCCGGACACCGAGCACGAAGCCGCCCGCCACGGGGGAACCATGCGGGCGGCTTCGTTCTGTTCGGAACCTATGGACGCAGAACCTGTGGATCGTTGCCTCGGTGCGCGGTCGTGGGCGTCAGCCCGACGACTCCGCCGCGTGCGGGCTCAGCGCACCCGTGGCGACCAACACGATGATCACGATGCCGAGCAGGACGCGGTAGTAGACGAACGGCATGAAGCTCTTCGTCGTGATGAACTTCATGAACCAGGCGATGACCGCGTAGCCGACCACGAAGGCGATGACCGTCGCGAAGATCGTGGGGCCCCACGAGACATGGCCGCCCTCGCTGGCGTCCTTCAGCTCGAACACGCCGGAGGCGAGCACCGCCGGGACGGCCAGCAGGAACGAGTAACGGGCCGCGGCCTCACGGGTGTAGCCCATGAGGAGGCCGCCGCTGATGGTGGCGCCGGAGCGGGACACGCCCGGGACGAGGGCCATCGCCTGGCAGAAGCCGTAGATCAGGCCGTCCTTCACGCTCAGGTCCTTGAGCGACTTGCGCTCGACCGCGGCCCGGTGCTTGCCGCCGGTCTCGTCACGTGCCGCGAGCCGGTCGGCCACGCCCAGGATGACGCCCATCACGATCAGCATGGTCGCGGTGACGCGCAGATCGCGGAAGGGTCCCTCGATCTGGTCCTTGAGGGTGATGCCCAGCACGCCGATCGGGATCGAGCCGACGATCACCAGCCAGCCCATCTGGGCGTCGTGGTCGCTGCGCATCGCCTTGTTCACGAGCGAGCGGGACCAGGCCGAGATGATCCGCGCGATGTCCTTGCGGAAGTAGATCAGTACCGCGATCTCCGTGCCGATCTGCGTGATCGCCGTGAAGGCCGCTCCCGGGTCCTCCCAGCCGGCGAACGCCGCGGTGAGCCGCAGGTGCGCGCTGGAGGAGATGGGCAGGAACTCGGTCAGCCCCTGGACGAGTCCGAGGATGAGGGATTCAAACCAAGACATGAAGTTACGTGATCCAAGTGCTGATGGCGGGAGCGCAGCGAATGGGCGGACGGACGTGCCCTGTTGCGGTCTGCGGTGATCAGGCGCGTCCGGGGCAGCGTAGCGCCCCCGGGTGACAGCGCGACGACAGGGCCTCCCCGGAGACGCTCGTGCGCGGTGACGAGGGTGTTGACCCGCGACGATGCGCCGCTTACGTTTCCGCGAGGAGTGAAAGCGCTTGCTGCCGCGGGACCGCCTCCTGGTCACCGTGACGGGCAGGCGTCCGCCAGATCCGCTGTCACGTCCGATGGAGTGCTGATCCCGTCCATGCGTACTGCCCGCGACGCCACCACCAGCAAGACGACCGAGCACACCGAGCACGAGGACACCGCACACGAGAGCACGGAGCACCGGAGCGCCCCGCACGAGCGGCGGTCCGCGGTCCCGCTCGACGGCCGCCGTATCAGGGCCGCCGTCATCGGCACCGGAGCCATCGCCTCCGGCAGCCATCTGCCCGCGCTCGCCGCCCTCGCCGCCGAGGGCGAGGTGGAGATCGTCGCCGCGGTCGACATCGACGCCGGCGCCGTCAAGCGCTTCTGCGCCGACGGCGGTGTCCCGCACGGCTACACCGACCTCGACCGGATGCTGGCCGAACAGCGCCCGGACCTCGTCTCCATCTGCACCCCGCCCACCCTGCACCGCGACCAGACCGTCGCCGCGCTGCGCGCCGGTGCCTGGGTGTGGTGCGAGAAACCGCCGGTGCCGAGCCTCGCCGACTTCGACGCCGTGGAGGCCCAGGAAGGCGCCGACGGCGGCCCCTACGCCTCCATCGTCTTCCAGCACCGCTTCGGCTCGGGCGCGCGGCACGTACGCCGTCTGCTCGCCGACCGGGCCATGGGACGGCCCCTCGTGGCCCACTGCCAGACCACCTGGTACCGCGACGCCGCCTACTACGCCGTGCCCTGGCGCGGAAAGTGGGCGACCGAGGGCGGCGGCCCCGCCATGGGCCACGGCATCCACCAGATGGACCTCCTGCTGGACCTGCTCGGACCGTGGAGCGAGGTGCGGGCCATGGCCGGCCGCCTGGTGCACGACGTGCAGACGGAGGACGTCTCCACCGCCCTCGTGCGCTTCGGCAGCGGCGCCCTCGCGACCGTGGTGAACAGCGTCCTGAGCCCGGACGAGACCAGCCGCATACGGATCGACTGCGAGCGCGCGACGGTCGAACTGACCCACCTCTACGGGCACGGCAACGACAACTGGCGCATCACCCCGGTGCCGGACGCGCCCGCCGAGGACGTGGCGGCCTGGCGGGACTTCGGCGCGGACGTGCCCAGTTCGCACCTGGCCCAGCTGCGCGACCTCGTCGCGAGCATGCGCGCGGGGGAGCGTCCGCGCAGCAGCGGCGCCGACGGGCGGACCAGCCTCGAACTGATCACCGCGCTCTACAAGTCGGCGTTCACGGACACGACCGTCCGCGCCGGTGAGATCGGCCCCGGCGACCCCTTCTACACGGCCCTGCACGGGGGCGCGCCCGGCTGGGACCCCGCAACGCCCGCGACACCCGCCACGCACGAGGAGGCATCGGCATGACCGCACGAGGCGGCCCGCGCAACGGTCTGCGCATCGTCCACGCCCACGGCGACCGCGTCACGGTCACCGAACCCACCTCCGGAGTGGAGCTGTTCAGCTACGTGTACGGTCCGGAGGCGCCCTGGGAGGCCCCGAAGCCGTATCTGCATCCGCTCAGGACACTCGCGGGCAACGTTGTCACGGACTACAGGCCCAACGACCACCGCTGGCACAAGGGCCTGCAGATGACCGCATCGCATCTGTCGGGGGCGAACCTGTGGGGCGGCAACACATACGTTCACGGCGAGGGGTATCTCGAACTCCCTGAGCGCGTCGGCTCGATGGCGCACGTGACCTTCGACCAGGTCGAGGCGGACGGCACCGGTGCGGGCGGCGCGGTCATCGCCGAGCGGCTCACCTGGCATCCGTACGACGGCTCGCTCTGGGCGGAGGAGGAGCGCCGCGTCGAGGTGCACGACGTGGACCCGGCGGCCGGCTCATGGGCGCTGACCTGGACGACCTCCGTCACCAACCGCCGGGACGAGCCCCTGCGGTTCGGCAGTCCCACGACGGCCGGACGGGAGATGGCCGGCTACACCGGCCTGTTCTGGCGCGGTCCCCGCGGCTTCCGGGACGGGCGGATCATCGGCCCCGACGCGGAGGGCCCCGGTCTGATGGGGCGGCAGGCGCCGTGGCTCGCCTACTCCGCCGAGCACGACGTCGCCGACGGGCACGCCACCCTCGTCTTCGCGCACGCCCCGGAGAACGACCACACGGGCGAGGGCGGCGCCCATCCCGCCCACTGGTTCGTCCGCAACGAACCCTTCGCGGCCGTCGCGCCCTCCTTCGCCTTCTTCGACGAGCTGGAACTCGCGCCGGGCGACACGCTCACCCGCCGCTACCGCGTCGTCGTCGCCGACGGTGCCTGGGAGCGCGAGGAGATCGCCAAGTACCTGGCGGAGCACCCGTGGTGAGCCCCGCCGAGCCGCGCGGAGGCTTCACGGGCCTGCCCGGCGGGGTCGCCGTCTCGCATCTGTCGGTCTACGACTGGCCCGCCGACGACGGGGTGTGCGGCGGAACTCCCCACCTCCATCTGACCTGTTCGGAGGCGTACGTCGTCACCGGCGGGCGGGGCGCGGTGCAGACCCTGACGACCTCCGGGTACGAGGTCACGCCGCTCGCACCGGGCACGGTGGCCTGGTTCACGCCCGGCACCATCCACCGGCTCGTCAACGAGGACGACCTGCGCATCACCGTCCTCATGCAGAACAGCGGACTTCCGGAGGCGGGCGACGCGGTGCTCACGCTGCCGCCGGAGTACCTGACCGACCCGAAGACGTACGCCGCCGCGACCGTCATCCCGGCGGACGCGCCCGAGGCGGAGAAGGAGCGGATCGCCCGGGCCCGGCGCGACCTCGCCCTGAAGGGCTACCGTGCGCTGCGCGAGGCGGACGGGCCCGAGCCCCTCGCCGCGTTCCACCGGGCCGCCGCGGCCCTCGTACGGCCCCGGCTCGCCGAGTGGCGCGAGCGGTGGCGGCGCGGTGCCGAGGCGGCTGCGGCGGCGACGGGCGAGCAGCTCGAACGGCTGGAGCGCGGTGACGCGTCCCACCTGGCCGACGCGGCGGTACGGGCCGAGCAGCCGTCGGCGTACGGGAAGTTCGGGATGTGCGGGCGGCTCGACGTGTACCCGGGGGAGTAGGCGCCCCGGTCCACCACCGCGCTCTCAGACCGCCGCGGGCCCCGTGACCGTCCAGCCAGGGGCCTGCGGGTGGGCCGTCAGGTCGTCGTGGCGGACCTCCTCGCCGCACTCCGCGCAGGTGACGACCGGCACCAGTTCGTGGCCGGTGACGTGTCCGCCGGAGTGCCCACGGCCGCCGACGTGTTCCAGCACCATGGGGCGATCGCCGTCGTTGAGATGGCGGTCGCCCCACGCCATGAGGGTGAGCAGCACCGGCTCCAGCTCCAGACCGGCCCGGGTGGGCCGGTACTCGAAGCGTGGCGGCTTCTCGCTGTAGGCGACCTTCTCCAGCAGTCCCGCGTCGACGAGCCGCTTCAGCCGCGTCGTCAGCACGTCGCGCGGAGCGCCGATGTTGCGGACCAGCTGGTCGAACCGGGTGGCGCCCAAGGACACCTCGCGCAGCACGAGCAGGGAGTACTTCTCGCCGACGAGGGCGAGCGTGCCGGCGATCGAACAGGGGCGGGCGTCCTTCATACGGTCCAGTCTACGGGGTGGGTTGGTTCTTCCAACTTACTCGGTTACTGTGGAGTCACTTAGTGGGTTGGGAATCCAAACCCACCTTCTTCGGAGTCGTCTACTCCCAGGGGGCCAGACCATGCGTGACGCAGTCGTCGTCGAAGCCGTACGCACCCCGATCGGCAAGGGCAAACCACATGGTTCGCTCGCCCACGTCCATCCCGTGGAACTCCTCGCCCACACCCTCCGTACGCTCGTCGAACGGTCCGGGGTCGACCCCGCGCTCATCGACGACGTGATCGGCGGAACCGTCGACCAGGTCGGCGAGCAGGCCATGAACATCACGCGCTACGCCGCCCTGTCCGCCGGCTTCCCCGAGTCGGTGCCCGCGACGACGGTGGACCGCCAGTGCGGGTCCTCCCAGCAGGCCGTGCACTTCGCGGCGCAGGGTGTCATCTCGGGGGCGTACGACCTGGTCGTGGCCTGCGGGGTGGAGTCGATGAGCCGGGTGCCGATGTGGTCGAACGTGCCGGATGGCAAGGACCCCTTCGGCCCCGGGGTCGCCGAGCGGTATCCCGAGGGCCTCGTCCCGCAGGGCATCAGCGCCGAACTGATCGCGGCCAAGTGGTCGGTCTCCCGCGAGCAGATGGACGCCTTCGCGGTGGAGTCGCACCGCAGGGCCGCGGCGGCGTGGGAGGGCGGGCTGTTCGACGCCGAGGTCGCGCCCCTGGACGGGGTGACGCGCGACGAGTGCGTACGGCCGGGCAGTTCCCTGGAGGTGCTGGCCGGGCTCAAGCCGGCCTACTACGACCCGGGCTTCGGGGAGCGCTTCCCGCAGATCGACTGGAACGTCACCGCGGGCAACGCCAGCCCGGTCAACGACGGGGCCTCTGCCGTGCTCATCACGTCCAGCGAGACCGCGGCCCGGCTCGGGCTCCGGCCGCTGGCCCGGCTGCACAGCTTCGCCGTCACGGGGTCCGATCCGCTGCTGATGCTGACGGGGGTCGTACCCGCCACCGAGAAGGTGCTGCGCAAGGCGTCACTGACCCTGGACGACATCGACCTCTTCGAGGTCAACGAGGCGTTCTCCAGCGTGGTCCTCGCCTGGCGGCAGGAGACGGGGGCCGACCTCTCCAAGGTCAACGTCCATGGTGGGGCTATCGCGATCGGGCATCCGCTCGGGGCGAGTGGGACGCGGCTGACGACCACGCTCGTGCATGCGATGCGGGAGCGGGGGGCGCGGTTCGCGCTGCAGACCATGTGCGAGGCGGGTGGGCTCGCTAACGCGATGGTGTTGGAGGGGGTGTAGCCGCGGGCTGTCTGTCGGGTGCGGGCCGTCCGTGGCTGAGCGCGCAGTTCCCCGCGCCCCTGAAAAGCGGGGCTGCGCCCCTGCT
>NZ_JBHWZP010000029.1:0-49848 GCF_042728395.1 Streptomyces sp. NPDC060205 | reverse complement strand
GCTCCGCCGCCGACCCAGTTGGAGCCGCCATGACCTCCGGAGCCCCCACGAACTCCGCCGGACCCGCCGCCGACGAGGCCTCCCTCACGGACCATCTGCGGCACTGGGCCGAACTCCGTCCGCAGCAACGCGCCTTCAGCCACGTCGCCTTCCCCGACAGCTCCTGTGGCGGTCTGCACCGCACGCTCGGCTGGCGGGCCCTGCACGCCCGGGCCCGAGCGGTGGCGGCCCGCCTCGCCACCGTCGCGTCCCCCGGCGAACGGGCCGCCCTCGTCCTGCCCCAGGGCCTGGACTACGTCGCCGGGTTCCTCGGCTGTCTGTACGCCGGCGTCATCGCCGTACCCCTTTTCGGACCCGAACTCCCGGGCCACGGGGACAGACTGGCGGCCGTCCTCGCCGACTGCGAACCGGCCTGCCTGCTCGCCGACTTCGGCACGACCCCGGCGATCCGCGCCTTCGTACGGGACCACGGACTGCCCGACGTCCCGGTGATCCCCGTCGACCAACTCACCGTCCAGCGCCACGGGTTCGGCGCGTACGACGACGGCGGCCGAGCGCGGTCGCGCCCGGTGCCCGGTCCTCGGTCGGGCCCGGAGCCGAGGCCGCGGCCCGACGACGTGGCCTACCTCCAGTACACCTCCGGATCCACCCGCAGCCCGGCCGGCGTGATGATCAGCCACGCCAACGTCGTCGCCAACGCCCGCCAGGCACTCGACGCGTTCGTCGCCGACCCGCGCACGAGCACGACGGTCGGCTGGCTGCCGCTCTTCCACGACATGGGACTCGTCCTCAGCATCGCCGCACCCGTGGTGGGCGGCTTCCCGTCCGTCCTGATGGACCCCGCCGACTTCCTCCGCGACCCCGCCCGCTGGCTGCGCCTCCTCGGCTCGTACGAGGGCACGATCAGCGCCGCCCCGAACTTCGCGTACGACTACTGCGTGGCCCGCACGGCCCCCGAGGACGTCGGCGAACTCCGCCTGGAGCGCGTACGGGTGCTCATCAACGGCAGCGAACCGGTGCGGGCCGGCACGGTGGAGCGCTTCCGCAGGGCCTTCGCGCCCGCGGGCCTCGACGCCACGGCGCACTGCCCGGCGTACGGCCTCGCGGAGGCCACCGTCTTCGTGACCGCGAGCCCCCTGGACGAACCCCTCGCGGCCGTCGCCTGCCGGGCCGACGCGCTCGCGGAGGGGCGCGTCGAGGTGGTGACGACGGACGACGGGCACACGGAGTCGACCGTGCTGGTCTCCTGCGGCACCCCGGTCGGGCAGGAACTGCGGATCGTCGGCCCCGACGGCGGCGTACGGCCGGCCGGGCACGTCGGGGAGATCCAGCTGCGCGGGCCCAACATCGGCCTCGGCTACTGGAAGCAGGCCGGACTCACGGCCGAGACCTTCGGCTTCGGCGCGGGGGAGGACTGGCTGCGCACGGGCGACCTCGGCGCCCTGCACGAGGGGAGGTTGCTCGTCACCGGCCGCCTCAAGGACGTACTCGTCGTGGACGGGCGCAACCACTACCCCCAGGACATCGAGGAGACCGTGCAGTCGGTCGTCCCCCTGGTCCGCCGGGACCATCTCGCCGCCTTCGGAGTGACCCGGCCCGACGCCGTGGGCGAGGAACTCGTCGTGGTCGCGGAGCACCGCCGGGACGCCGACCCGACCGCGGACGACAGCCGCGGCGCCGAACGCGCCGTACGCGCCGCCGTCTCGGCCCGCCACGGGCTGCGCCTGGGCGCACTGCTGCTCGTACCGCCCGGCTCCGTGCCGCGCACGAGCAGCGGCAAGGTGTCCCGCGCGGCCACGCGGAAGCGGTTCCTCGACGCCGGGTTCGGGCCGCGATGAGCGCGTCGCGCACGGCGGTCCGCGCGCTGGTCACCGAACGGCTGCACGGCTGGTACGGGCTGCCGCCGGACGAGTTGACCGACGACCGTCCGCTGGCCGAGGCGGGTCTGACCTCTCGCGACGCGCTGGCCCTGACGGCCGCGCTCGGTGAACTGGTCGGCCGGCGGCTGCCGGACACGCTGCTGTGGGACGCGCCGACGATCGAGGCGCTGGCGGAGCGCCTGGCCGAGACCGAGGCCGAACCGAAGGCGGCCCCCGCCCCGGTCCCCGTACCGGCGGCCGCTGTCGCCGTCGCAGTCGTCGGCGTGGGCTGCCGCTTCCCCGGCGGTGTCACCTCCGCCGACGCGTACTGGCGGCTCCTCACCGGAGGCCGGGACGCCGTCGGCACCCTTCCGGCGGGCCGCTGGGACCCCTTCGTACCGGACCCGGCACAGCTGCCGGACGACGTGGTCCGGCACGGCGCCTTCCTCGGCGGGCTCGACGCCGTCGCCGGTTTCGACGCCGAGTTCTTCGGTATCCCGGCCCACGAGGCCACCGCCATGGACCCCCAGCACCGCATGCTCCTGGAGGTCACCCGCGAGGCCCTGGACCACGCCTGCCTCCCGGCCGACGCGCTCGCGGGCACCCGTACCGGTGTCTTCGTGGGCATCAGCGGCAACGAGTACGCGCTCCTCACGACCGCCGACCCGCGTGCCGTGGACGCCTGGACGGCCACCGGCGCCGCCCTCGGCGTCGCCGCGGGCCGGCTGTCGTACGCGCTCGACCTGCGCGGCCCCAGCCTGTCCGTCGACACGGCGTGCTCGTCGTCGCTGGTCGCCGTGCACCACGCCGTCCGCAGCCTGATGTCGGGCGAGAGCGACACGGCACTGGCCGCCGGAGCGAACCTGCTCCTGACCCCCGCCGTCACCCTCGGCTTCCAGCGCGCGGGCGCCCTCGCACCCGACGGCCGCTGCAAGGCCTTCGACGCCGCCGCCGACGGGATCGTACGCGGCGAGGGCTGCGGGGTCGTCGTCCTGAAACGGCTCACGGACGCCGAACGCGACGGCGACCGCGTCCTTGCGGTGATCCGCGCGACCGCCGTCAACTCCGACGGCCGCTCCAACGGGCTCACGGCCCCCAACGCCGAGGCCCAGCGCGCCCTCCTCGCCGTAGCGCACACCGCTCCGGCGACCGTCGACTACGTGGAGGCCCACGGCACGGGCACCGCCCTCGGCGACCCGATCGAGGCGAGCGCGCTCGGTGCCGTCCTCGGCCGTGACCGCGCCCCGGAACAGCCCCTCCTGATCGGCTCCGCGAAGACCAACCTCGGCCACCTGGAGGCCGCCGCCGGTGTCGCCGGCCTGATCAAGACCGTGCTGGCCCTGCACCACGGCGAGATCCCCGGCCAACTGCACTTCACCCGCCCGGGACCGCACGCCGACCTCGACGCGCTCGGGCTGCGCGTCGTCACCTCGCCCGAACCCTGGCCCCGCTACTCGGGCACCGCCACCGCGGGCGTCTCGGCCTTCGGCTTCGGCGGCACGAACGCCCACGCCGTCCTCACCGAACACCGCCCCGCCGCTACGGGACCGCCCGCGCCCGGAACCACCGGGCGGTCCGAGCGGCCCGCGCTGCTCCTGCTCGACGGCCCGACCACCGACCGCGTACGCGCGTACGCCGGTGAGCTGGCCGCCTGGCTGGACACCCCGGGCAGCCGACGCGTCCGCGACGCCGACCTCGCCCGTACCCTCGCGGGCCGCACCGGCCGCGGCCGGCACCGCGCGGCGCTCGTCACCCGCGACCGCACGCAGACCGTCACCGCGCTCACCCGCCTCGCCGACGGCCTTCCCTCCCCCCACCTGATCACGGGCCACGGAGCCCCCGGCGGACCCGGACCGGTCGTGTGGGTCTTCTCCGGTTACGGGTCCCAGTGGCCCGGCATGGGCAGCCGGCTCCTCGCGACGGAACCCGTGTTCGCGGCGGCCGTCGACCGCCTCGAACCCCTCCTGCGCGCACACGCGGACCTCTCCCTGCGCGCCGGACTGCGCCCCGACGCCGACCTGTCGACCCCCGCCACCGTCATGCCCGTCCTGTACGGCACGCAGGTCGCCCTCGCCGAACTGTGGCGCTCGTACGGTCTCGAACCCGCCGCCGTCATCGGCCACTCGCTCGGCGAGATCGCGGCGGCGGTCGTGTCCGGCGAACTGGACCCGGCGACCGGCGCCCGCACGGTCGCCGTACGCTCCCGCCTGCTCGCCCGACTGAAGGGCGGAGCCATGGCGGTCGTGGACCTACCGGCCGCCGAAATCCCCCTCGCTGCCAGGGAGTTCACGACCCTCCAGGTGGCCGTGCACGCCTCGCCGGCCCAGAGTGTGGTCACGGGATCGGCCGAGGACGTCACGGGACTGGTCGCCCGGGTGACCGAGGCAGGCGGCTTCGCCCGCTCGCTCGGGGTGTCCGCGGCCGGACACTCGCCCGAAGTCGAGCCGCTGCTGACGGAGTTCGCGAGGGAGTTGGGCGAGGTCCAGCCCGCGTCCCCCCGCTGCCGCCGCTACTCCACGACGCTCGACGACCCCCGGGAGGCCGCCCCCTGCGACACGGCGTACTGGGCGGCCAACCTGCGCAACCCCGTCCGCTTCGCCCAGGCGGTGCGCGCGGCGGCCGAGGACGGACACCGCGTCTTCGTCGAGGTCGCCCCGCACGCCACGCAGTCGCACCCGCTCACCGAGACACTGCGCGAGGCGGGGGCGCAGGACGCACTCGTGGTCCCCACGCTGCGCCGCGGCACCGACGACGCGGTGGGCTTCCGCACCGCGCTGGCCACGCTGCTCGTCCACGGCGTACGAGTGACCCGGCCGCGGGAGGGGCTTGCCCCGGGGGGCCGCATCGTGGACGTCCCGCCACCCCGCTGGCGGCACCGCCGGTTCTGGGCGGGCGAGGAGACACCGCCCGAGACCCCGCTCCGGACCGCGCCGGCCCCCGCCACGACCCCGCTCGACCGTCTCCGTCTGTGCGTGGCAGGGGTGATGGGCTACGCCCCCGACCACCTCGACCCCGACACCCCCCTGACGAACCTGGGCCTGGACTCCCTCACGGCCGTCCGCATCAGAACAGCACTCCACCACGAATTCCACACGGACGTGCCCCCAGCCACCCTCCTCAAGCAAGGCACGCTGAGAGCGATAGCAACCCTCCTGACGACAGCCCCGCCAGGGGCGCCGGAAACGGCGCGAGCAACCGCCCCGATAGGGGCGCGGGGAACGGCGCGAGCAACCACGACGCACCCGCACCCGAACGCCCCGATAGGGGCGCGGGGAACGGCGCGAGCAACCACGACGCACCCGCACCCGAACGCCCCCCTAGGGGCGCGGGGAACTGCGCGACCAGCCCCCACGCACCCGCACCCGCACCCGCACCCGCACCCGACAACCCTGCGCACCTTCCCCCACACCGGCAGAGCCACCCCCCTCTTCCTCGCCCACGCAGCAGGCGGCGACGCCACCGTCTACGCCCGCCTGGCGGCAAGCCTCGACGCCGACCGCCCCCTGTACGGGTACGACAGGCAACCAGAACCCGACGACGTCCCGGCCCGCGCCGCGGAGTTCGCCCGACGCATACGGCGGACGAGCGCCGACGGCCCATGGGCGATCGGCGGCTGGTCCTACGGCGGCCTCGTCGCCCAAGAGGCCGCCAGACTCCTCGCCCCCCAAGGCCAGGTCACGGCCTTGATCCTGCTCGACTCCGTCCTCCCCCTCCCCACCCCCCTCACCCCCGCCGAGCAGGCCCTCCACCACTTCCAAGACTTCGCCGCCTACGTGGAACGCACCTACGGCCCGGCACTGAACCTCCCGTACGACGAACTCGCCGAGCTCGACGACACGGCAAGGATCGACCTCGTCATCAAGGTGCTCAGGGACACCGTCGAACTGCCGGAGGCCGTCCTCGAACACCAGCGGACCTCCTACCTGGACCTGCGCAGCGGCGAACGGCACCGGCCGGGAACGTACGCGGGCCGCACCCTGCTCTACCGCGCGAGCGAACCCGCTCCGCACACCGTCCGGGACCCGCGCTACGAGCGCGAGGACGCGACGCTCGGCTGGGACGCGCACTGCACCGACCTGACCGTCGTCCCGCTGCCGGGCCACCATCTGTCACTGCTCGACCCACCGGTCGTCGACCACCTGGCCCGGTTGCTGACACGCGATCTGCGGGACTTCCGAGGCGTGACTCCTGACGCGTGACTCCTGACGCGTGACGCGGACTCCTGACGCGGGACTCTTGAAGGGACTTGCCCCATGACTCGTAAGCGCAGATGTGCCGCTCTGGCGGTCACGACGGCCCTGCTCGGCACGGGCGTCGTCCTCACCGCCCCGCCGACCGCCGCCGCAGCCGCCGCCCCCGTCGCGGAGGCCGCCGCGACCGCCACCGTCGTCGGCGAGACATGGCTCGACGCCCGGACCGTCGACCTCACGATCGCCTCCCCGGCGGTCGGCGCCGCCCTGCCCGTACGCGTCGTCCTGCCGACCGGCTACGCAGCGCAGCCCGACCGCACCTGGCCCGTCCTCTATCTCCTCCAGGGCGCGCACGACGACTACACGTCCTGGACCAGGGAGACGGACGCCGTCGACTTCCTCGCCGGCCACGACGTCCTCACCGTGATGCCCTCGTCGGGACCCACCGGCATCCCCACCGACTGGTGGAACTACGGAAGCGCCGACGCGCCGGACTACGAGACCTTCCAGGTCGACGAGTTGATGGGCGTGCTGCAGCAGAGGTTCCGGGCCGGGACGAAGCGCGCCGTCGCCGGGGTGTCCACCGGCGGCTACGGCGCCCTGGCGTTCGCCGCACGGCACCCCGGCACCTTCGGCGCGGCGGCCTCGTACAGCGGGATCCTCGACACCACGGCCCTCGGTATGCCGACCGTGCTGAACGCCATCGTGGCCCGGGAGTCGCTGCTCCCGCTGACCCTGTGGGGCAGCCATCTGCTCAACCGGGGCA
The DNA here is from genome assembly GCF_042728395.1 of Streptomyces sp. NPDC060205. Lineage (NCBI taxonomy): Bacteria > Bacillati > Actinomycetota > Actinomycetes > Kitasatosporales > Streptomycetaceae > Streptomyces > Streptomyces sp. NPDC060205. Next base: position 43,033 of record NZ_JBHWZP010000029.1, on the reverse strand, counting down.
ACTGGAACCGGCACAACCCCTACACCCAGGCACGCGCCCTCCAGGGCACCGGGCTGTACATCTCCCAGGGCAGCGGGCTGCCGGGCGGTGTCTTCGGCAATCTCGAAGGCGCCCTGCTGGAGGGCACGCTCTGGGCGCAGGCCCACCGTTTCACCGCGCAGCTGGACGCCCTGGGCATACCGGCCCAGGTGCATTTCTACAGCGGGGGAGCGCACGCCTGGCCGAACTGGCGGCAGGAGTTCAAGGCGTCCTGGCCGACGCTCGCGCAAGGCCTCGGCCTGAGCTGACCCCCGGTCCGGGCGGACCCGAGCCGACCCCCACCCAAGGAGGAACCACCATGGACGCGCTGGCGCAGGCAGTCGTCGCGGGAGCCGACCGCACGGAACTGGCCCACCTCCCCACCCCCGGCCACTACACCGCCGCCCATCTGCGCGCGGAGGACGTGGGCAGTTTCGCCGGAGTGGCCGACAAGGACGTCCGCAAGTCGATCCACCTCGGTGACGTACCGATGCCCGAACTCGCCCCGAACGAGGTCCTGGTGGCCGTGATGGCGAGCGGCATCAACTACAACACCGTCTGGTCGGCGATGTTCGAGCCCATCCCGACCTTCTCCTTCCTGAAGCACTTCGGCCGCCAGGACCGGTGGGCGGCCCGGCACGACCAGCCGTTCCACGTGATCGGCTCGGACGCGTCCGGGGTCGTCGTCCGCGCCGGTTCGGGCGTGCGCAGATGGCAGGTCGGCGACCAGGTGGTGGTGAGCCCGGTCTACGTCGACGAGGAGGATCCGGCGACCCACGCCGACGGCATGCTCGGCAACGGCATGCTGGCCTGGGGCTTCGAGACCAACTACGGGGCACTCGCCCACTACGCGGTCGCCCGGGCCAGCCAGCTCCTGCCCAAACCGGCCCACTTGACCTGGGAGGAGGCCGCCTCGAACCCGCTGTGCGCGGGCACGGCGTACCGCATGCTCGTCAGCGACCGGGGTGCCCGGATGACCCAGGGCGACGTCGTCCTGATCTGGGGGGCGGCCGGCGGCCTCGGCGCGTACGCGGTCCAACTGGTCCGGGGCGGCGGCGGGATCGCGGTGGGTGTGGTCAGCAGCGAGCGCAAGGCGGAGTACGCCCGCCGCCTCGGGTGTCACGTGGTCATCAACCGCGAGGAGATCGGACTCGTCGGCGGCGAGGCGCCCGCGGACCCTGCCGTCGTCGGCAAGCGCCTCGGCAAGCGGATCCGGGCCGCGACGGGGGAGGACCCGCACATCGTCTTCGAGCACGTGGGCCGGGCCACCTTCGGGATCTCCGTCTTCGTCGTGCGCCGTGGCGGCGCGGTGGTCACCTGTGGCTCCAGTACGGGGTACCAGCACGAGTTCGACAACCGTTATCTGTGGATGCGCCTCAAGCGGGTCATCGGCAGCCATGGCTCCAACCTCCATGAGCAGGCCGCCGTGCACCGCCTTCTCGACCTCGGCCAGCTGGCTCCGGCGCTCACCGAGACCTATCCCCTCACCGACACCGCGGAGGCGGCCAGACTGGTCCAGAGCAACACCCACCTGGGCAAGGTCGGCGTCCTCTCCCTCGCCCCGGAGCCCGGTCTCGGGGTCACCGATCCGGCGCGCAGGGAACGGGTCGCCCGCCCGGCGTGATCAAATCGTAGTAACCCGCGGTAATGGCTCGGACGCGCCCAGGCCCCGTCACTCACGGCGGGGCCTTGGCCATGAGTGCGCCAATCCCCGGCAGGTATCCCGTGCCGTATGCACCTATTTACCCCGCGCATGTTGGATCATGATGGTGAGTCAAGGGATTTGTCGACCCAAAGGGCCTGGTCGGAGCCTGACGAAACCTTCACGGCGAGGGGTCGGCCACGGTGATCCGCTAGAGATCAAAACCGATAAGGTTCCCTGAGGTGCGGCGAGTTGACGCGACAGCGATCGTTTCTCGCTCGCCTTCCACGTATGCCCGTCACGGGGTCGACCACCTCGTGACGAGTGCAGCCCCCGAGTATCCCCCCTGTTCGATCGTGTTGCTTTGAAGGATGCAGATGGAACTTGCCACTCCGCCACCGGCGGCGCGGGCACCGGTCCCCTGGTACGGCTGGTGGCTGCTGCCACTGGCCTTAGGGGCCGGCACCGTCGTCGCTGCGGTCGTCGGCTCCGACCAGGTCCGAATACCCGCGATCGTCTCCGGCGTCGTCGTCACGGCCGCGAGCGCCGTCACCGTACGACTCCTGATCCGCTCCCAGCGCCAACTGCGCAGCAGCGCAGGTGAGTTCAGAAACGCGCAGGCCGAGCACGCCCAGCAGTGGCAGCAGCACCTGGCCGGCCTCGAACGTCAACACGCCGCCGAGCGCGCCGCCCACGACGCACAGCTCGCCGAGCAGGCCACGGCCTACGAGACGCGGATCGCCGAGCAGAACCGGGCCTGGCAGGACCAGCTGGACCTGCGGCTCGCCGCGGTCGCCCGGCTCGCCGACGACCTGCTGCCCCAGGCGCTGGAGCGGCTCAGGGCCGGTGACTCCATCGACGACCTGCTGCCCACGGCCGGCCAGGGCGCCGAGATCGGCGCCGATCTGCAGGCAGCGCTGCGCAAGGCGCTCAGGACCGCCCTCATGGGTGTCGAGCAGGAGCTCGACCGCTCCACCTCCGCCGAGCAGGCCGTCGTCAGCATCGGCAGCCGTATCCACGTACTGACGAGCAAGCTGCGCGGCCGGCTGCACGAGATGCAGGGCGAGCACGGCAGGCTGCCGTCCGTCGCCCAGGGCCTGATGGAGCTGGACCAGGAGCTCGGCCCCGCCGACTCCCTGGCGGCGAGCATCGGCGTACTCGGCGGCACCGACCGGCCCGGCCGTCAGTGGCAGGAACCGCAGCGGCTGCTCAGTGTGGTGCGCGGCGGCATCGGCCGGATCAGGGACTTCGACCGCGTCCAGGTGCAGTACCTGCCCGAACTCGGCGTCGACGGCGGTCTGGTGGACCACCTCACGCTGATCTTCGCCCATCTGCTGGACAACGCGGCGCGCTACTCCCCGCCCACCGAGCCCGTGATCGTGTCGGGCAAGGAGGTCCCGAACGGCGTCGGCGTCGAGATCCAGGACTCCGGCAAGGGCCTGAGCGAGGAGAAGAAGCAGGAGGCCCTCCAGGCGCTCGACGGCGTGGCCCCCGGCCCCGGTATCGGCGGCGTGTCCGAGGACGCGCACCTCGGCCTGCGGGTGGTGGGAGTACTGGCCCGCCGGTACGGCATCAGGGTCACCTTCGCGGACTCGCCCTGGCTCGGTACCTCGGTCGTCGTCGTGGTACCTCACAAGTACTTCAGCCAGCTGCCCGCCGCCGTCACCGCGCCGGCCCCGGCCGCCCAGGTCACGGCCGCGCCGGACACCGGGACCGCCGGGAGCGACACGGCGGCCACGGCCGCGCAGCCGGAGGCGACCGCGGACACCACGCCCGGCGGTCTGCCCAGGCGCCGCAGGCGAGCCGGGACCGAGCGTCCCGAGCAGGCCGCACACGAGGACGACTCCACCGCCACCGCCTCGCACGCGGTACCGCCGGACGCGTCCTTCACCGGCCTGGCCGCCTTCGCCACGGCGGGGCGTGAGCCGATCGCCGACCGTGAGCCGGCCTCCGGCGCCGAGTCCACAGAGCACCGCACGGAAGAGAGCGACTAGTCCTCATGACGCAACAGGGAACCGACGTGAGCTGGGCGCTCCGCGATCTGGTCGAGAGCATCCAGGAGATCCGCTTCGCCCTGGTGGCCTCCAGCGACGGGAAGGCCATCACCTCCTACGGCGCCGACGACCCGGACGACGTGGACCGCTTCGCCGCCGTGGTGGCGGGACTGCAGGCACTGGCCCAGCCGGTGGCCGAGCAGTTCCCCAAGTACGCCGGGCAACTGCGCCTCGCGATGATCGAGGTCGACGGCGGTCACCTCTTCGTGGTGCGCGCGGGTGTGGAGACCTACCTCGGCGTCCTGGCCAGGGAAGGGCTCGACCAGGGCCTCCTGGGCCATCAGATGAGGGACCTGGCCCGCAGGATGGGTGAGCTCCTCGGCACCACTCCGCGCCTGGAGGAGCACTCTGGATGAGTGGTCCCCGCCGACCCACGGACCCGTCCGGTCTTGAGCGCTACTACGTCCTCACGGGCGGCCGCAGCGGACCGGGCGGTTCGTCGTCGAGCCTTGACGTGGCGACCCTCATCACCTCCCGTGCGACGGCCGGCCCCGGCATGCAGCACGAACACGAGGAGATCCTCCGGCGCTGCCGTGATCCGTTGTCGGTCGCCGAACTCGGCGCCCACCTCGGACTGCCCTTCAACATTCTCGCGGTGCTCTTGGCCGATCTGCTGGACGCAGGCCGCGTTGAGGCCCGTGATCCCATCCCGGCGTCAGGCGCCGGTCGCGGGCCCGACCTCGCGCTCCTTGAGGAGGTACTCAGTGGACTTCAAAGGCTTTGACCATCCCGACCGCGACCCGGCCGACGGCGCGGCCGGTGCCCGCTCGGTGAAGGTGATGATCGCCGGCGGATTCGGCACCGGAAAGACCACCATGGTCCGGTCCGTCAGCGACATCAAGCCGCTCACCACCGAGGAGACGCTGACCCAGGCCAGCGCCGACGTGGACAACCTGATCGGGGTGGCGGACAAGCAGGAGACCACGGTCAGCCTGGACTTCGGCAAGATCGGCATCAACGACCAGCTGATGCTCTATCTGTTCGGCACCCCCGGGCAGGAGCGATTCTGGTTCCTGTGGAACGGCCTCTTCAAAGGCGCCCTCGGCGCCGTGGTCCTCGTCGACACCCGCAGGCTGGCCTCCAGTTTCCGGGCCATCGAGGAGATGGAGCGGCAGGACGTCCCGTTCGTGATCGCCCTGAACGTGTTCCCGGACTCCAAGGACCACCCGGTCGAGGAGATCCGGGACGCCCTGGACATCTCCCCGGACATCCCGGTGGTGGCCTGCGACGCCCGCGACCGGGCCTCCAGCCGTGATGTGCTCATCGCGCTGATACGGCACCTCAAGGACCGCTCCGCAGTCGCACTGGAGTCCCGATGACCGAGCAGCCCTTAAACGACGGCTCCGGCGCCCCGCGCGGCTGCCCGGTCGCGCACGGCGGGGGAGGGGACCTCACCCGCCTCTACGGGCCCGAGGCGGCCGTCGACCCGATCGGCATCTACGGGCGGCTGCGCAAGGAGCACGGGCCCGTCGCGCCGGTCCTGCTGGAGGGCGACGTGCCCGCCTGGCTGGTGCTCGGCTACCGGGAGAACCGGCGGGTGCTCGACAACCCCCGCCAGTTCAGCCGGGATTCGCGGATCTGGCGGGACTGGAAGGAAGGGCGTGTCGAGAGCACGTCCCCGCTGATACAGATGGTGGGCTGGCGGCCCGACTGCGTCTCGCAGGACGGCGAGCCGCACCGCAGGCTGCGCAGCGCCGTCACCGACAACCTGCAGGCCGTCTCGGGCCGCGGCATCCGCCGCCATGTCACGCACTTCGCCAACAAGCAGATCGACGCGTTCGCCGGAGCGGGCACCGCCGACCTGGTGTCCGAGTACGCCGAGTACCTGCCGATGCTCGTACTGACCAGGGTGTTCGGGCTCGCGGAGAGCGAGGGGCGGCGGCTCGCCGAGTCGTCCGCACAGGTCATCAAGGGTGGCGCCGAGGCGCTCGCCCACAACGACCGCATCATGCGGATCCTCGGCGAACTCACCGAGCGCAAGCGGGTGGAGCCCGGGTCCGACTTCACCACCGGGCTGCTGGAACACCACGCCGACCTCGACGAGGACGAGATCGTCAACCATCTGCGGCTTGTGCTGATCACCGCGCACACCACCACCAGCAACCTGCTGGCCCGGGTGCTGCAACTGGTCCTCACCGACGAGGGGCGGCTCTCCGGGCTGATCAGCGGGCAGCTGAACATCTCCGCCGTCGTGGAGGAGGTCATGTGGAACACCCCGCCGCTGGCCGTCCTGCCGGGGCGGTTCGCGACCGCGGACATGGAACTCGGCGGGCACCGGCTCCAGGAGGGCGACCTGCTGGTGCTCGGGCTGACCGCGGGCAACATCGATCCGGAGATCCGGCCCGACGTGGGTGTCTCCGTGCACGGCAACCAGTCGCATCTGGCGTTCAGCGGGGGGCCGCACGAGTGCCCGGGGCAGAGCATCGGGCAGGCGATCATCGAGACCGCCGTCGATGTGCTGCTGCATCGGTTGCCGGGGCTGCGGCTCGCGGTGGCTCCGGAGGAGCTCACCGCTACCGCGTCCACGTGGGAGGCACGGTTGGATCGGTTGCCCGTTCAGTTCGCAGCGTAGGCCCGTGGGCCCGTCGCCCCGTCGCCCCGTCGCCCGTAGGCCCGTTCGCCCGTTCGCCCGTTCGCCGGGCGGCGGGCCTTCGGCCGTTCTGGGTTGAGTGTTCTCCGCGGGTGCGTGGGGGCCGGGCGCGCAGTTCCCCGCGCCCCTCAAGGGGCGGCCCCTCTTCGGTGGTGCTGCCGAAGAGGGGCCGGGACATCGTTGTCAGACTGTCAAGAGGTCGTCCAGGGAGCCCTTGCCCGCCAGTTCCGCCTGGGAGGCGGGGGTCTCCTTGTCCGCGGCGTAGCGGCCCGTGGTCAGGGCCCATTCGTAGTTGCCGTTGATCCAGTGCTGGATGGCCTCCACGCCCATCCGGACCCGGCCGCGCTCCTCCTCGTCCAGACCGAGCTCGTCGCACATCTCCGGTACCTGCGCCTCCAGTCGGAGGTACTCGGCCAGGCACTCCGAGGTCATCCGGAACGCCTCGTCGGCCGCCTCCTGCCAGCTGCAGCGGCGCTCACGGTGCAGGACGGCTATCAGGTTGTGCCCGTCCCCCCGGCGTTTCTCGCGCTCGAAGGAGTGGATGTCGTTCATGAAGCCGATGGTGTCGGCGGCGAGGTCCCGCATCCTCTCCATCAGCGGATGCGCCTGCGCCGCCGCGGGCACCTCGAAGCCCCGGCTGCGCTCCCCGGCGTCGATGCTGTGGTGGATGCCCACCGTACGGCGCCGGAACGCCGCGTACTCCTGAAGGTCGAGCGTGCCGGCCAGACCGCGCGAGGCGAGGTCGACCTCCTCGGTGTGCGCCACCAGGAAACGGCCCCAGGAAGCCGCGAACCGTGTACGCCATGTCAGAGACATGCCATCCGAAAGATGGGCCCACACCTCGGCCCAGGCGACCGTGATGGGGCAGACCACCCGGGGGGTGATGCCCGCGGGCCGCAGCGGGGTGACGATGAGTTCCCGCGCCACGTCCGCTATGCGGTCGGCGCGGTCGGGCCTGCCCGAGTCGAACTGGTCGTCGAAGAGGAAGGCCAGCGAGAACCAGTTCATCAGGACGACCATGTCGTCGGCGGAGGCATGGGGATAGGTGCGGGCGGCGGCCTGGGGCAGATCCCAGGACCGGTACTCCTCGAAGCCGGCGTTGCTGCGCACCAGACCCTTGTCCCACACCCAGCGCAGATGGCGGGCCTGGGCATAGTCGAGATGCGTGCTGACCGGGGTGGCGAAGGGGAGGTCGAACCTGACGTCCTGCGGCATTCGCGTCCTTCCTTGATACGAATTCACAGGGCCCCCCACCCCTGCGCGCGGGCGTGCCAAAGTGACGCCCACTGACTCGAACTGCGCTTCCTGAGGCGAAAGTTGACTCGATTTACGCTACGAGGCTGCCCTGATCGTAAATGATCTATGCCGCGATCTGTTGCACGGGCTGTTCCGTACGCCACGGGGTACCCGGTCGACGAGCAGTGGACGGAGGGCCGTTCGCGCTCGACCGGTCTTCGGAGGAGAGATATGGCACTGGTAGTGGCAGGGTTCGTGGTTCTGGACTGTTCCGAGCCCGAGAAACTCGCCGCGTTCTACAAGGAGTTCCTCGATGGCGAGGAGACCGACGCGACGGCGAACCGGGTGGAGATCCAGGGTGCCGACGGCATGAGGATGGCGTTCCGGCGGGACGTGAACGCGACCCCGCCCAGCTGGCCGCGCCCTGAGAACTCCCTGCAGGCGCACCTGGACTTCCACGTCGACGACCTCGACGCGGCCGAGCGCAAGGTCATCAGTCTGGGCGGACGTGCGCTGGACGCCAAGGACGCGGGCGGCCCGTACGAGGAGCGGGGCTACGCCGACCCGTCGGGCCACTCGTTCACCCTGCGCACGGGCGCGGCGACCGCACCCAAGCAGGGCTGAGCGCGAGCAGGGCTGAGCGCGCTGGGCCGAGCCCGGGCGGCAGCAGGTCGTTCAGGCGCGGTGCGCGCGCAGGGCCGCCAGGGCGCGGTCCGCGTGCGCGCTCATCCGCAGTTCGCTGCGCACCACTTCGAGGATCGTCCGGTCCTCGGCGATGACGAACGTGACCCGCTTGGTGGGCGCCAGCGAGAAGCCGCGCTTCACCCCGAACAGCTCGCGGACCTTGCCGTCCGGGTCGGACAGCAGCGGATAGCCGAGGGTGTGCTTCTCGGTGAACTCCTGCTGGCGTTCGACCGTGTCACCGCTGATCCCCACCGGCCGCGCCCCGGCGGCCGTGAACTCGGCGGCCAGATCGCGGAAGTGGCATGCCTCGGCGGTGCAGCCCGAGGAGAGCGCCGCCGGATAGAAGAAGAGGACGACAGGGCCTTCGCCCAGCAGCTCGGAGAGCTGCCGGGGCGTGCCGGTCTCGTCCGGGAGGGTGAAGTCCTCGACGGTGTCGCCCACCGCTGCCTGGTTCGTCACGACTGGCTCCCTGACTGTCGGCCACCTGTAGGAAGGCCACCGTACTGGACGGTACGGAGCGTCAGTCGCGGCCCCCCTTGTCATCGCCGGGCCACACTCCGGTGGACCGCTCGATGGCCTTGGCGCCGGTGCGGTCCGCCGCGCTGCGGACGACCGCGAAGATCGCGCCCTGGACGGCCGCCGCGAGGAGCACCTCGCCCCAGCCGCGGTCCTTGTCCAGCGCGTCGGGCGCGTCGTCCTCGTGGCGGATCACCTTCCACACCTTCTGGAACGCCAGCCCGGCGAGGGTTCCGCTCGTCCAGCCGAGCAGGAACCCGACGGGCTTGTAGACGACGGGCAGGCTCTTTTTCTTCTTCGACACCTGGCTCTCCTTCGGTAGCTGTTGTCCGGGACATCAGGCGAGTGTCCAGTTCAGCGGCGAATACGCGGCCCGCTCTCCTCAGGGCCGGCCCGCCGCCGCTACCTCCTCGCCCTCGGGCACGGGACCGGGCGGGCTCCCGTCCCCGAACGGGCGCCCGCCCAGCTCCTCGCGCCCGTGCGAGGTCAGCCAGCCGGACAGGTCCGGGCCGAGCGGCACGATGCGGGTCGGGTTGATGCCCTCGTGGACCTGGTAGTAGTGCCGTTTGATGTGATCGAAGTCGACGGTGTCCCCGAATCCGGGCGTCTGGTAGAGATCACGGGCGTACGCCCACAGCACCGGATCCTCCGTCAGCTTGTGGCGGTTGCACTTGAAGTGGCCGTGGTAGACGGCGTCGAAGCGGACCAGGGTCGTGAACAGCCGGATGTCCGCCTCGGTGATCGTGTCCCCGACCAGATACCGCTGCCCCGCGAGCCGCCCCGACAGCAGCTCCAGCCGCCGGAACACACCCTCGCAGGCCGCCTCGTACTCCTCCTGGCCGGTCGCGAACCCGGCCCGGTACACCCCGTTGTTGACGTCCTCGTACACCTCCTCCATGACCTCGTCGATCTCGTCGCGGAGCCTTTCCGGGTAGAGGTCCGGCGCCCCTTCGCGGTGCAGGTCCCGCCACTCGGTGGCGAGGTCGAGGGTGAGCTGCTGGTAGTCGTTGGTCACCAGGCGCCCGCTCGCCACGTCCACCACGGCGGGCACGCTGACGCCGCCCGGAGCGCCCGGCTCCCGGGCCTCGTACGCCTCGGCGAGATAGCGGATGCCGAGGACCGGGTCGCGGCCCCCCGGGTCCAGCGTGAAGCGCCAGCTGCGGTCGTCCTGGATCGGATCGGTGACCGCCATCGGCAGGGCGTCCTCAAGGCCCAGCAGCCGCCGCGAGATCACCGCGCGGCTCGCCCAGGGGCAGGCCCGGCTCACGACCAGCCGGTAGCGCCCGGCCTCGACCGGCCAGCCGTCGCGTCCGTCGGCCGTCACCCGGTCCGCGAAGTGGCTCTTGGACCGCTTGAAGGACTTCTTCCCGTACGCGCCGTTGCCCTCGGTGTCGCTCATGCAGAGTCTTCCTTTCGTACGTCGCCCTCCGTACGGGTTCCCCGAAAACCGCCGTCACCTCGTGTGAGGCGGGGCGAGTGGGGCATTCGGCGGAGGTGAACCGTAAGCCTGTCTCCCCTTCGGACCGCCGTACCCGGGTCACCGTCCTGGTGGCGCTGGCCGCCAACCTCGTGATCGCCGTGGCCAAGGCCGTGGGCGGCCTGTTCGCCGGATCGCCCGCCCTGCTGTCGGAGGCCGCCCACTCGGTGGCCGACAGCCTGAACGAGGTCTTCCTCCTGGCCGCCCTGCGCCGCAGCCGGCGCCCCGCCGACAACCGTCACCCGTTCGGCTACGGAAAGGAACGCTTCTTCTGGTCACTGCTGGCCGCCGTGGGCATCTTCCTGATGGGCGGCTGCTTCTCCTTCTTCCAGGGCTTCGAGGCCCTGGGCAGCGAGGAGTCCGAGTCCCACAGCGGTTATGTGGCGGGGCTCGCGGTCCTGGTCGTGGCGCTCCTCGCCGAGGGGGCGTCCCTGCTGCGCGCGGTCCGTCAGGTGCAGAAAGAGGGCGGGTTCTCCTCAGAGATCCGGGACCCGGCGCTGCGTACCGTCATCGCCGAGGACGGCACCGCCGTGCTGGGTGTGCTCTTCGCGATCGCCGGCATGGCCCTGCACATGGTGACCGGCCAGGTCGTCTACGAGGCCTCGGCCTCCATCGCCATCGGCTGCCTCCTGGTCTACGTGGCGTACCGGCTGGGCCGTGACGCGCGCGACCAGCTGATCGGGCAGGCCACGGACGAGGAGTCGAGCGGCCGCATCCGTGCCCTGCTGGAGGCGCAGCCCGAGATCGACTCCGTGGAGTCCCTGCTGACCATGCAGCTCGGCCCCGACTCGACCCTGGTGGCCGCCCGCGTCGACCTGACGCCCGGTCTGGACAGCGAGGAGGTCGAACTCGTCGCCGTACGCATCAAGGCGTCCGTCCGCAATCTGGTCCCGGCGGTCGACCAGATCTTCCTCGACGTGACCGACGCCCGCCTGGCCCGCCGCGCGGCCGCACACGAAAATGGCCCCGCCGCGACGGGGGAGCGCGGCGGGACCTGAACATCGGGTGCCCGGCGTTCACCGGTTCATGCACCCCTTCTCGGAACGACTACATCGGCCACATCGACCGGAACGGCCGGTGTGGCCGTAACGGCTACGGGCCGGCGACCGGCTCCAGGACGAAGACCGGGATCTCGCGGTCGGTCTTCTTCTGGTAGTCGGCGTAGTCCGGGAACGCGGCGACCGCCCGCTCCCACCACTGGGCCTTCTCCTCGCCGGTCACCTCCCGCGCGGTCATGTCCTGGCGCGTCGGGCCGTCCTGCAGTTCCACATGGGGGTCGCCGACCACGTTGTGGTACCAGACGGGGTGCTTGGGCGCGCCGCCCAGCGAGGCGACGGCGGCGTAACGGCCGTCGTGCTCGACCCGCATGAGCGGCGTCTTGCGGATCTTCCCGCTCTTCGCGCCGCGCGTGGTCAGCACGATCACGGGGCGTCCCGTCTCCCGCAGGGTCGTTCCCTCGGTACCGCCGGAGCGCTCGTACAGCTCCACCTGATCGCGCACCCACTGGGTGGGACTGGGCTCGTACTCACCCTCAAGAGGCATGTGTCATCCATCCCATCGATCGTCGTCGTGTACGACTCGTGCAGGCTCGTGCCGACTGCGGCCGGCTCCTGCCGACTCGGATTTCAACACTCTCGCCTCGTCGTTTTCATCCCGCACGAGCCGTTTCACCCTCACACCTGCCCGAGTACGCCCGTACGAGTCATCACCGGAACGCCAGGGCCTAGAACGGGAAGTGCGCCTGCTGCGTGGCCAGGGTCACCCAACGGGTGTTGCTGAACGCCTCGATGCCCCAGCGTCCGCCGAAGCGCCCGTACCCGCTGCCCTTGAAGCCGCCGAAGGGCGCGTTCGGTTCGTCGGCGACCGACTGGTCGTTGACGTGCACGATGCCGGTACGGATCCGGCGGGCCACCCGGAGCCCATGGGTGCCGTTCTCGGTGATGATCCCGCAGGTCAGCCCGTGCTCCGTGGAGTTGGCGAAGGAGACGGCCTCGTCGTCCGTGGTGAACGTGCTGATCACGGCGAGCGGACCGAAGGCCTCCCCGTGGTACAGCTCGGCCTCCTCGGGAAGGTCGCTCAGGACGGTCGCCGGATGCACGGCCCCCTCGGGGGCGGCGCCCCCGGTGAGGACGGTCGCGCCCTTGGCGACGGCGTCCGCCACGAGCGCCTCGACCCGGCGGGCGGCGTCCAGCGTGACGAGCGGGCCGACGACGGTGTGCGGATCGGCCGGGTCGCCGGACGCGAGCGACTCGGTCTTCGCGGTGAACTTGGCGGTGAACTCCTCGGCCAGGCTCTCGTGCACGAGGATCCGGTCGGCGGACATGCAGATCTGTCCGGAGTTCATGAAGACGGAGAACACGGCCGCGTCGACCGCGTAGTCGACGTCGGCGTCGTCCAGCACGATCACCGAGTTCTTGCCGCCGAGTTCGAGGACCGCGGGCTTCAGATGCCGGGCCGCGTGCACCCCGATGATCCGGCCGACGTTCGTGGAGCCGGTGAAGTTGACGGCCCGTACGCGCTCGTCGGCGACCAGGGCCTCGGCGACGGCGGCCGCGTCCTCGGGGGCGTTCGTGACGACGTTCAGGACGCCGTCGGGCAGGCCCGCCTCGCGCAGGATGTCCGCGATGAACAGACCGCAGGCGATCGGGGCGTCCTCGCTGGGCTTCATCACCACGGTGTTGCCCGCGGCGAGCGGCGCGGCGACGGCCCGTACCCCCAGGATGACCGGGGCGTTCCACGGCGAGAAGGCGGCCACGACACCGACCGGCTCACGGACCGCGAGACCCAGCGCGCCCTCCTCCTGGGCGCTCAGGACCTCTCCGCGCGGCGCGGTGACCGCGGCGGCGGCCTCACGGAGGATGTTCGCCGCGAGACCGACGTTGAACATGGCCCAGGGCCGGGTACCGCCCACCTCGCCCGCCATGATCCGTACGGCGTCCTCCGTGCGGGCCTCCAGGAGGTCGGCCGCGGTGAGGAAGATCTTGCGCCGCTGCGCCGGACCGAGCGCGGCCCATCCCTCGAACGCGGCGTCGGCGGCGTCCACGGCCCGGGTGACGTCCTCGACGCCGGCCGCTGCGACCGTGGCGTACAGCTGTGAGCTGTAGGGGTTCACGTCCTCGGCGGTGCGGCCGGAGACCGCGGGCTGGTCCTTGCCGCCGATCAGCAGGTCACGATGGAGGGTCATGCGCGGCTCTTCCCGTCGGTCGACGCGCGCGACGCGCTCCGCGACGGAACGCCCGCGTTCGCCTGGTGAACAATTGTCCATTGAATCTTCAATGGGAGTCTGCAACCCGGCGCGGTGTCCGTCAATGGCCGTCCGGCACGCCGTTCGCGCCGGACGGGCCGTACGCGTCGATCAGTGCGCGGGCCGCCCGCCCGGCCCGCGCGGCGGGGTCCGCGCTCCGTTCGACGGCGGCCGTGACCATCGCGCCCTCCGCCAGCAGCTGCAGCTGCCCGGCCAGTTCGGCGGGCAGCCCCGCCTCGGCCACCAGGCGGCCCAGATACTCCCGGAAGGCCCGCTTGTGGGCGCGGACCTGCTCGGCCACCGCTTCCGACACGGCGCCCAGCTCCCCGTACGAGTTGATCCAGGCGCAGCCCCGGAAGTCGGGTTCACGGAACCACCGGCCCAGCCAGTCGAAGACCGCGAGGAGGCGCTGCCGCGCGTCCGTGTGCGCCTCGACGTGCTCGGCCAGCCGCTGCCGCCAGCGCAGGTCGCGCCGCTCCAGATAGGCCACCACCAGCTGCTCCTTGGCGGGGAACAGCTGGTAGAGCCTCTTGAGCGAGACCCCGGAGACGCCGCGGATGTCGTCCATGCCGACGGACTGTATGCCGCGCCCGTAGAACAGGGTCTCCGCCGCGTCCAGGGCCTGTTCCCTGGCGACCGCGCTCTCCATGTGCCGGCTCACTCCTCGCTGTCCTGGTGGCCTGCCTTGACGTGAGAACCACCGTTCTCTACGTTAACAGCGACCGCGGAGAACGTACGTTCTCCAGCCTGTGCCGAGTCATGGCGCTTGCCGGCCGACCGGCGAGCTCACTCCGAGGGGACCCCGTATGACCGACGCCGACCGCCCGCCCCTGCCGCCCTTCACCCGCGAGACCGCCGAGCGGAAGGTCCAGGCGGCGGAGGACGCCTGGAACACCCGCGATCCGCAGAAGGTCTCCCTCGCCTACTCGCGGGACTCGGTCTGGCGCAACCGCGGCACCTTCGTGCAGGGGCGCGCCGAGATCGTGGAGCTGCTCACCGCGAAGTGGCGGCGCGAGGAGGAGTACGCCCTGCGCAAGGACCTCTGGGCCTTCGACGGCAACCGCATCGCCGTCCGCTTCCAGTACGAGTGCCGTGACGCCCACGGCCAGTGGTGGCGTTCGTACGGCAACGAACTGTGGGAGTTCGACGAGCACGGCCTGATGACCCGGCGCGAGGCCAGCATCAACGACGTACGGATCGAGGAGAAGGAGCGCCGGATCCTCGGCCCGCGGCCGGACGCCGAGCGGGGGCGGTCCTTCCCGGTTGAGTAGGGTTCCCGGGTGACCGAACAGGCCCGCAAACCCTTCCTGTACGTCGTCGTCTGCGCGGCCGGAGTCGCCGACGGCGTCGGCGAGTTGATCTCCCTGGCCCAGCAGCGGAACTGGGAGGTCGGTGTGATCGCGACCCCGGTGGCGACGGGCTTCTTCGACGTCACGGCGGTCGAGACGCGGACGGGCCGGCCGGTCAGGTCCGCCTGGCGCTCGCCCGGCGATCCGCGCCCGTTCCCGGACCCGGACGCCGTCGCCGTGGCGCCCGCGACCTTCAACACCGTCAACAAATGGGCGGCCGGAATCTCCGACACGCTCGCGCTGGGCACGCTCTGCGAGGCGTACGGGATGGGTGTGCCGATCTCCGTACTGCCCTGTGTGAGCGAGGCGTTGACCGCCCACCCCGCCTACCGGGACAGCCTGAAGAGGCTGCGCGGGATGGGCGTCAGGTTCGGGGAGCACGCCTTCGGCGGACCGGAACAGCGCGGGTTCCGCTGGGAGCAGGCGCTCGATCTGCTGGCGCGCTGACCTCAGTGCCGGGCCGCGGTCAGCCGGTCTCCCGGACGTAGTCGTCGCTGTCGGGCGTCGACACCTGGAGGTCCCGGCGCACGATGCTCAGCCGGTCGCCGAAGCCCGCGAGGGCCTTCTTGAAGCCCTTGTCGGTGTACTCCACGACGACGGCCCTGTCGTCGAAGGCGTCCGCGTACGCACCGCACTCGTCGTACGCGCCGCACTCCTCCACCACGGCGAAGTCGAGCCCGGCACGGCCACGTCGGTCTGCCAACTCGACGGTGTTCTTCTGGGCGATGGCCAGGCCCCGCGCGTGCGCGCGCTCCGAGAGCAGCTTGATGAAGGACACCGCGTCGTCCGCGGTCAGCAGGCCGTCGGAGCGGGTGTAGCTGTCGTAGTTGTCCGGCTCGACCGCGTCGAAACCCTTCTTCGCGCAGCCGTCGATCCACTGGTCGACCCGGGCCGCGACCCGCTTGCGCTTCGCGGGCGTGCCGATGTCGAGCAGCGCCTCGTCCCAGTCGGCGTCGATGACGACCTCGCCCCGCTCGTCCCGCAGCAGCAGGTCGTCGGGCCAGTCGTCCTGCTCGTCGGGCTGGGCCTGGAAGCCGTTGACGTAACAGATGTTGTAGAGACCGGGGGCGGGGTCGGCGGTGCGGTCGCGCGCGACGATCCCGACGCCGGACGGCGGGGTGTAGGCGCCGCCGATCTGGTAGTCGAAACCGTCGGGCACGGGGGGTAGCCGGACGGGTCCGGAACTCGACTTCGTGCTGGTGGGGCTGCCTGTGGTGTCGGCGGGGTCCTTGGTGTCCCCGTCCGGCGAGCAGGAGGCCAGGGCCGCCAGGGTGACCAGGGCGGCAGCCGCCCTGAGGAATCCCGTGCGGGGGCCACGGTTGGCGGGCATGTCCGCTCCATCGATCGCGAGTACGGCCCCGCCTCGGACTCCGTGACGGTCCTGGCGACTTTGGCCGGACTGCGGAGCTTGTCCACCGGCTGGGCGCACGTCTGGGTGCCGGGGTGTTCGCCTCGGCACGTTTGGATCAAAGCGTGTGGGGGGTTGTGCGTCAAGTTCACGGTTCGCTTGCCGCGGGCCGCTTGCCGCGGTGGGCTTGGGCTTGTCGGGTGCGGGTGGGTGGGGGCTGGTCGCGCAGTTCCCCGCGCCCCTGGGTGGGTGGGGGTGGCGGGTGGGGGTTCGGGTGCGGATGGGTGGGGGTTGAGCGCGCAGTTCCCCGCGCCCCTGGGTGGGTGGGGGTGGCCGGGGGTTTTTCGGGTGCGGGTGCGGGTGCGTGGGGGTTGGGCGTGTGGTTCCTCGGGCTCCTGGGGCACCCGGTGCCGTCGGGAATGGGGTCGTGCGTGATAATCGTGCATATCGTGTGACGGTCGGGCATTTCTTCCGGAGTGGCGAGGGGCACGAGATCTGCGGAAGGAGACGCGTGAAGCACTCGGCGGGGACGGACGGCGGCGCCTGGATCGTCGGGAGGGACCGCGAACTGGCCCTGCTGACCGGGCTCGTGAAGGGGCTGTCCTCGGCGGATCCGGCGACGGAACGTCCCGGGACCGGTGTGCTGGTGGTCACCGGGAGCCCGGGCTCGGGCAAGAGCGTCCTCCTGGACGAGGCCTGCCGGACCGCCCGCGCAGCCGGCGTACGGGTGCTGCGCTGCACGGGCTGCGAGGTCGAGTCGGGGCTGCCCTTCGCGGGACTCCATCAGCTGCTGCGCCCGGTGCTGGACCTTGCCGAAGAGCTTCCCGCCCGCCAACGGACCGCCCTGCTGGGTGTGTTCGGACTGGACGAGGACGTGGAACCCGACAACGCCCAGAATCCGCTGCTCACCTCCCTCGGCGCGCTCACGCTCCTCTCCGACCTCGCGGCGCGCGGCCCGGTCCTGCTGGTGGTGGACGACGCCCACTGGCTCGACGTGGGCACGCTCGACACCCTGGCCTTCGTGGCCCGGCGCCTGGAGGGCGAGCCCGTCGCGATGCTGGTGGCGGCCCGCGACCAGTCCGTACCCGCGCAGTTCGCCCGTGAGTTCCCGCTGCTGAGCGTCGACCCGCTGGACGCCGCGTCGGCCGGACGCCTCCTCGATCTCCAGCCGGAGGCCCCCGCGGGCCGGGCCCGCTCCCGCATCCTCGACGAGGCCGCCGGGGTGCCCCTCGCGCTGGTCGAGCTGGCCAGGGCCGTGGCCCGCGACCCGCGTGCCGCCCGGGACGCGCTGCCCCTCACCGACCGCCTGGAGGCGATCTTCGCCCAGGACCTGCCCGCCCTGCCGCCCGCCACCCGGCAGCTGCTCCTGCTGGCCGCCGCCGCGGAGACCGCAGAACTGCCCCTCATCCTGTCGGCCGCGGCCCCCGACACGACCCCCGCCGACTGGCACCCCGCCGAACGGGCCGGACTCATCCGCATCGAGGACGGCCGCCTGCGCTTCCGGCACCCGCTGATCCGCTCGGCCGTCTACCAGTCGGCGACCTACGCACAGCGGCACGCGGCCCATCAGTCGCTCGCCGAGGTCTTCACCGGCGACCCGGACCGCCGCGCCTGGCACCGCGCCGCCGCCGTCGAGGGCGTGGACGAGGGCGTCGCCGAGGAACTGGAGGTCGGCGCGGGCCGGGCCCGGCGCCGGGGCGGGTACGCGGCCGCCGCCACCGCGCTGGAACGCGCGGCCCAGCTCAGCCCCGACCCCGCCGACCGGGCCCGCCGTCTGGTCCGCGCCGCGACCATGGCGATGTACGCCGGACACCCCCGCTGGGTCGCCGAGATCACCGCCCGGGTCACCGCGCTCACCGAGGACCCCGCCGTACTCGCCGAGGCCTCGCTGCGTGCGGGCTGGGCGCTCGCGGTCACCACCCAGTTCGAGGGCTCGCTCGGCTATCTGCTGCCGCTCGCGGACGCCGCGACCGACGACAACCCCGTCCTCGCCCTGGACGCGCTGGCGACGGCCACCACACCGGCGTACAACGCGGGGGAGTCCGCGCACCGCGAGAAGATCGTGCGCATCGCCGAACGCGTCCCCGTGCAGGAGGACGACAGCGACCGCCTGTGGATCCTGGCGGGCACGGACCCCCTGCGCCACCGGACCCGGGCCCTCGCCCTGCTCCACGCCGACCAGGACGACACCGACCAGGACGGTACTGGCGGGGGTGGTCCGTCGGCCGACGAGGACAGTGGTCCCGTACGGGACCGGCCCCTCTCCCAGCTGATCACCTGGGGCGCGGCGGCCTGGTTGCTCGACGAGACCGGCGAGGCCGTCCGGCTGCTGGGCGCCGCGCTGGAGCACCTGCGCCGTTCGCCGACCGCCGGTGCCAACGCCACCGTGGCCCAGGCCCTCGCGCTCGCCCAGTACGAGAGCGGCGCGTGGTCGGCGGCCCGCGCCTGTCTCGACGAGGCGTACCGCACGGCGGCCGAGGGAGGCCTGGAGAACGTGGCCATCGGCGCGCCGATCCTCGGAGCCACCCTGCTCGCCCTGCGCGGCGACGCGGACGCGGCGCGCACCGCGGTCCGGCGCGCCGTCCACGGCGTGGACCTGCCCACCTGCCGCAGTCTGCAGGTGCGGGCCCACTACGCGCTGGGCGCGGCGGCGCAGGCCGAGGGCGACCACGCGACGGCGTACGACCGTTTCCGCGCCGTCTTCACCGAGGACGGCGAACCCGTGCACTTCCACGCCTCCGACTACCACCTCGCCGACCTCGCGGCCGTCGCCGTACGCACCGGGCGCGCCGAGGAGGCACGGGCGGTCCTCGACGCGGCCGGGCGGCGGCACGCCGAGGGCGAGGTGTCCCCGCGCCTCGCCGCGCTGGTGGACCGGGCCCACGCCCTGCTGGCCGAACCGGACGACGCCGAACGGCACTTCCGGCAGTCGCTCGCCCGTCCGACGGGCGACCGGTGGCCCTTCGAGCGCGCCCGGACCCGGCTCGACTACGCGGAATGGCTGCGCCGCCGCCGACGCGCCACCGAGGCACGGCCACTGCTCTCCGCCGCCCTGGAGGTCTTCGAGAACCTCGGCGCCCGGCCGTGGACGGAACGCACCCTCGCGGAGCTGCGGGCGGCGGGCGTCCACGCCACCGCCGCCGCCACCTCCGGCCAGGACCCGGATCTGTCCGAACTCACGCCGCAGCAACTGCAGATCGCCCGGCTCGCCGCGGCGGGCCTGACCAACCGTGAGATCGGGGAACGCATCTTCCTGTCGCCGCGCACGGTCGGCTTCCACCTCTACCGGATCTTCCCCAAACTGGGCGTCACGGCCCGCACCCAGCTGCGCGACGTGCTGCCCGACGCCCTGCGGGAGGTTCCCGGGGCTTGAGCGCGGGTAGCGACCGGCCGTGCTGCCGCGACGGCGGCGCCGGGCTACCGTGCGTACGGCAGGCCAGGAGACCGTGACGGATGCAAGGAGAGCCGTGAGCACCCCGCACAAGCCGCTCGTGATCCTGCGCCCCGACCCGCACCCCACAGAACGCATCTTCAGGCCCGACACGCTGGCCCGGCTCCACGACCGCTTCACCGTCGTCGAGCCCGACAGCGAGGAGGCCTTCGACCGGGCACTGCCGGACGCCTTCGCCGTCGTCGGCCAGCCCGACCTGCCCGCCGAACGCCTGGCCCGCGCGGGCGAGTTGAGAGCCCTGCTCAACATCGAGGGCAACTTCTTCCCGAACGTCGACTACGACGGGTGCTTCCGTCGCGGCGTGCACGTCCTTGGCTGCGGGCCCGCCTACGCCCAGGCCGTCGCCGAGTACGCCCTCGGGCTCGCCCTCGACCTGGCCCGCGGCATCAGCCGCGAGGACCGCGCCTTCCGCGCCGGCCGGGAGCGGTACGTGTCCGAGAGCACCGCCGACTCCGTACTGCTGCGCGGCGCCGACATCGGCCTCATCGGCTTCGGGAACCTCGGCCGCAGCCTCCACCCGCTCCTCACGCCCTTCCGGCCGACCCTGCGCGTGTACGACCCCTGGCTGCCGCCCGCCGTCCTGCGCGAGCAGGGCCTGGTGCCGGCCACGCTCGACGAGACACTGGCCCGCAGCACCTTCGTCTTCGTGCTCGCCACCGTCACCGACGACAGCCGCCATCTGCTCGGCGGACGCGAACTGGCACTGCTGCCCGACGGAGCCCGGCTCGTCCTCGTCAGCCGCGCGCCCGTCGTGGACTTCCCCGCACTGCTCGCCCGGGTCGCCGAGGGCCGCCTCCTCGCCGGGATCGACGTCTGGCCCGACGAACCCGTCGCGGCCGACGACCCCGCCCGCTCCCTGGAGGGCCTGGTCCTCTCCGCCCACCGCGCGGGCGGCATCCCGGACGCCTTCCTGACCATCGGGGACATGGTCGTCGACGATCTGACCCTGCTGGCCCAGGGACTGCCGCCCGCCCGGATGCAGGCCGCCGCCCGTGAACTCGTCGGCCGCTACCGCAACCGCCCCGTCGTCTGAAAGGCCCGGACCCCGGACATGAAGATCCCGGACACGATCCCGGACATGAGGATTCCCTGTGACGGCCTCCTCTTCGACAACGACGGCGTGCTCGTCGACTCCGACCTCGGCGTCGACCAGGCGTGGAGCCGCTGGGCCCGGGCCCGCGGGCTCTCCGCCGAGAAGGTCACGGCGATGGTGCACGGACGGCGCTCCGCCGACACCGTCGCCCTCCTGGTGGCCGACCCGGGGGAGCGGCCTGCCGCCCTCGCCGAGATCGACCGCCTGGAGATCGAGGCGGCCGCCACCACGACCGCGCTGCCCGGCGCCCTCGACCTCCTGACGAGCCTGCCGCGGGGCAGCTGGGCCGTGGTGACCTCCGGGGTCACCGCGCTGGCCCGCGCCCGCCTCGCCGCCGCGGGCCTTCCCCTGCCGCCCGTGCTCATCACGGCGGACGACGTCACGAACGGCAAGCCCGCCCCCGACGGCTACCTCGCGGCGGCGGCACGCCTGGGGGTGGACCCGGCGCGGACCGTCGTCCTGGAGGACGCCGTCGCGGGTGCCAAGGCGGGGGAGACGGCAGGTGCGTACGTCATCGGGGTCGGGCCGCGCGGCCTGGACACCGGCGCCCAGGTCGTCGTACGCGATCTGCGCGGGCTGACCTGGCACGACGGTGTACTCGACCTGGGCGCCGCGGACCTGCTGCGCTCCTGACCCGGCGGGCCCTGCGGTTCAGTGCGGTCCCGCCGGGGCGAACTCGGTGCCGCACGGGCCCGCGCCCTCGCTCTCCAGCAGGGGGACGGGATCTCCGCCCATGGTCAGGGTGGGGTAGTGGCGGCCGATGCGTTCCGTGGAGCGGCCCACGTAGTGGCCGATGAACGAGCGGCGGAAGCGGTCCGTGCTGCGGTTGGGCGGGGAACCGTGCACCAGGCTGCCGTTGAAGAAGAGGACGTCCCCGGGCGCCATGTCCACCGGTACGGCGGACAGACCGGGCGGCGGTGGCACGTACTCGCGGGCGAACGACAACCCCTCGTCGGCCTCCTCGGGGCAGAACAGGTCCATGCGGTGGGTGCCCGGGACGACCTCCAGACCGCCGTTCCCGCGGTCGATCGCATCGCAGGCGATCCAGGCGGCCACGCAGGTGCCCGGCTCGGTCCGCAGATAGAAGTTGTCCTGGTGCAGGGCCTGTCCACGGGCGCCCGGCGGCTTGAAGTAGAACATGCTCTGGGCCGCCAACACCTCTTCTCCCAGCAGGAGTTCGAGCACTACGCGCAGCCGGGGTTCGAGGAGGAAGCGCCGGGCCAGGTCGTTGATGCGGTGCGGCTGCATGACCCGGGGGTAGACATCCAGCGGGTCGGCGGCCGAGGCGGCCCCGGTGGCTCCGATCGCGCGCGGCTGGAAGTGCCCCGGGACCGGTCCGGCCGCGTGCAGCGCGGTGAACCCGTCGCACAGGGCCTCGATCTCCGCCGGGGCGAACAGCCCGCGCGCCACCGCGAAGCCGTCCTCCTCGAAGCCGCCCAGGAGGCCCCTGTCCGTGACTGTCGTACGACCGCTCATGCGACGACCCTTTCCCTCCGGTGTCCTGTATGCCTCACGCTAGGGACAAGCGCTTTCCGGGAGGATGCCTGTGCGTGCTGACGACTTGCCCGAGGCTGCCGCGCCGTCCCCGCCGCCGGGCCTGGTGACCGTCGGCCGCTTCGACGAGCGCCCCGGCTACAGCGTCGACCGGCCGGGCGGCGCGGACAGCTGGCTCTTCACCTGGACCACGGACGGCGCGGGACGGCTGGCCCAGGGGGTGACCGAGACGCGGTCGGGCACGGGCGACCTGGTCGTCCTCGGTCCCGGCGTGCCCCACCGGTACGCGGTCGCGCCGGGTGCCCGGCGGTGGACGTTCTGGTGGGTTCACTGCCAGGCCCGCCCGGCCTGGACGGACCGGCTGCGGCGTCATCTGCTCGGTGACCGGCTGTACGCCGTCACGCCGGTACCGGCCGCCGTGCGGGACCGGCTGGAGCAGGCGTTCCGCCGGATGCTCGCCGACGCGCGGTGGACGGGGGAGGGCGCCCCGCCGGCCATGGAGCCCGGGGAGCCCGGGGGACCGGTCGAGCCCGGGGGCGGCCGGGTCGCCGTCGCCCACGGCACCGCCGCCCGCGAACTCGCCCTCTGCTCCCTGGAGTCGATCGTCCTGCTCACGACCGCCACCGCGACCGCGACGCCGGGCGGGGAGACGGACCGTCCCGGCGTCGACGCGCGGATCCGGCGGGCCGAGGCCCGCATGGCCGCCGACCCGGGAGCGCCGCACACCGTCGACACCCTGGCCGCCGGGGTGTCGCTCTCGCCCTCCCGCTTCGCTCACCTCTTCACCCAGCAGCTCGGCCAGTCACCGATGCGGGCGCTCCTCGCCGCCCGGCTGCTGCACGCGGCCCGGCTCCTTGAGGCGACCGACCTGCCGGTGGAACGGGTCGCGGTGGCCGCCGGCTTCACCAGCCCGTTCCACTTCAGCCGGGTCTTCCGACAGCGCTACGGAGCCCCGCCCGGCGCGTACCGTGCGGGACTCCGGCACTGACGGCGTGCCCCGTCCGCGGCTCTAGCCGTGGCGGCGTTCGGAGGCGAAGGCCGCCAGCCACGCCAGCGGGGCGTTCCAGTTGATCGTCACCTCGTTGGTGGAGTACGAGCCGATGTCGTCGATGTAGCAGGCGGCGGGGGCGCATCCGGCGAGATGCTCCTGTGCCACCGGGTCCTGCAGACCGCTGTTGGGGCCGCCCGCGAGGGAGCCGGCGGGCGGGTTCGGCAGCGAGGCGTCGTACTGGTGCGCCCAGAACCTGTGGTGCTGGTTCTTGGCGTACGTGTCGCCGTAGCCGGTGACGTAGGAGAGATCCAGGGCGTTACGGCCCAGCAGGTAGTCCAGCGACTCCAGCACCCCTGCCCGGTACCGCTGTCGGCCGGTCAGCTCGTAGGCGGTGGCCACGACGATCGCGTTGTTGGTGACCTGGCTGTTGGAGCCCCAGACGTATCCGTTCGCGGGGATGGGCACCGCGTAGCCCTGTCCGGCCATGGTGGTGAGGTGTCCGTCGGCGGCGGCGGTCACGGACGCCCGTACGCGCCGGATGTCGGAGGCGGGCAGCCCGTTCGGCACGGTCGCCAGGGTCAGCCGGCCCAGCGCCGCGGTGTCGGCCCAGTTGAAGCCGGTCGCCGTGAGCGCGTCCGCCGAGGTGTGCCAGGGCGAGGAGGTGACCGCGTCCCGGTAGGCACGTTCACCGGTCGCCGCGTACAGCTCGGCCGCCGCCCAGTAGAAGTCGTCGGTGACCTGGGTGTCGTTGTAGGGGCCGCCGCCGGTGCTGTCCGAATCGGGCGCGTACAGCGCGGGGTTGGCCTTCGCCGCGGTCCACGCCGTGCGTGCCACGCCCAGGCACCGCTTCGCGTACGCGGAGTCGTACGGCCTGAACACCCGCGCGCACTGGGCGGCCGTCGCGGCGAGGTTGAGCGTGGCCGCGGTGGACGGGCGGTGCAACTCGCGGGGCTGGGGGTCCTGGTCGGGCCGTGTCGGTATGCCCGTCCAGGCCGCGTCGTGGATCTTGTGGAAGGCCATCCCCGCGTAGGGCCTGGCTTCGGGGACCTGCATCCGCATGAGGAAGTCGAGCTCCCAGCGGGCCTCGTCGAGGATGTCCGGGACACCGTTGCCGCGTTCGGGGATCCGCAGGGTCGAGTCGCCGAGCGCGGACGCGGTGCCCGCCCGCTCGGCCCGTGCGAAGGAGTCGACGAGCGTCCAGACGGAGATCCCGCCGTTGACGACGTACTTGCCGTGGTCGCCCGCGTCGTACCAGCCGCCCCGTACGTCCTGGGTGTAGTCGCACACCCCCGCCTGGCACGGGACGTTCGTGTCGCCCTGGTTGGGCGCGACCCCGAGATGCCCGGCGGGCCGTGCGTACGCGGGGCCCACCAGGGAGGCCTCGATCGGTGTGCCGCTGCGCTGGTGGTAGAAGAAGGCCAGGGACTCGGTGCGCAGGGTGTCATAGAGGTTCGCGCGGATGTCGAAGGGCGCGCTGCTCCAGCCGTCGACCACGAGGACGAAGCCCGTGCCCGTCTTGCGGAACGCGGAGAAGTCCGCCGTGTGGGTCGTCTCGCCCGAGGCCGCTTCCGTGCCGTGCACGACGGTGCGGCCCGAGGCGGCGGTGGCGCCCGACGCGCTGCGCAACTGCCAGTTCAGCGGCTCGGAGGCCGCGGTGACGACCGTGGCGCGCTTGGGGCCGTCCGGCAGGTAGCCCGCCTGGTTGACCCTCACGGGCGTGGTGGCCGCGGCGGGGTCGACTGCGGACTGCGCTCCGGCCGCGCCGGGCGCGAGGGCGAGCCCGCCGGTCAGCAGGACGGCTGTCAGCAGCGCGGCGGTCATACGTCTCCCGGCGCCCTCGGCTCTTGCGGTACGAGGATGCGTGGGACGGCGGCGGTGCACGTGCGGGAACATGGGCATGGAGCGTCTCCCGGTGCCTGGAATGGGGTCCATGGATGGCGTCCGGCGTGGACGACGAAGGGGTGGGAGCGCTCCCAAAACGGGAGCATTGCATGGCCATGTCACAGCGTCAATGCCCTTCGCGCGACCTCGCCCGTACGCGTGACGCCGGTCCCGAACGTACGAACTCAGGCCCCGAACACCCGCAGGGAGAGCCAGAGCGCCAGCACGGCCGGGATCAGCGTGGCGGGCACGGTGAGCAGGCCGAGGCGGGTGAACTCGCCGAGGTTCACGCTGTGATCGTGCTGGTGGACGATCCGCCGCCACAGCAGGGTCGCCAGCGAACCGGCGTAGGTGAGGTTCGGGCCGATGTTCACCCCGAGCAGGACGGCGAGGATCGGGCCGGGGCCCGCCGCCGCTGCCAGGGGCAGCAGGACCAGGACCGCGGGCAGGTTGTTGATGAGGTTCGCCAGTACGGCGGCGAGGACCGCGATGCCGAGCAGCGCGAGCAGGCTCGACGAGTCCGGGACCAGATGACCGAGCGCGTCCGAGAGGCCGTTGTCCACCACGGCGCGCACCACGATGCCCAGGGCCAGGACGAAGGCGAGGAAGGGCAGCGAGGTGGCCCGTACGACGGCGAGCGGGGTGGTGCGCCCGTGGGCCAGCGCCCGGACGGCCAGGACGAGGGCTCCCGCGAGGGCCGCCCAGGCCGGCTCGATCCCCACCGCGGACGTCACGACGAAGCCCGCGAGGGTGCAGGCGACCGTGACCAGCGCGAAGACGGGCATGTCGACGGGCTCGGCCCCGGCCGCCTCCGGTGAGTCCCCGTCCACGTCGCTCGGCTCGGCCAGTTCGGCGGCGAAGAAGCGCCGGAAGACCAGGTACTCGGCGGCGATCGCGACCAACCACGCGGGACCCATCAGCAGGGCGAACCGGGTGAAGCTGAGCCCGCTGGCCGTGAACGCGAGCAGGTTGGTGAGGTTGGAGACGGGCAGCAGCAGCGACGCGGTGTTCGACAGATGGGCGCACGCGTACACCTGGGGCCCCGGGCGGGCGCCGAGGCGGGCCACGGTCGCGAACACCACGGGGGTGAGCAGGACGACCGTGGCGTCCAGGCTCAGTACGGCCGTGATCACCGACGCGAGCAGGAAGTTGGCCGCCAGCAGGCGTTGTGGCCGGCCCTTCGAGGTGCGGGCCAGCCAGGCGCCGCAGGCCCGGAAGAGGCCCTCGTCGTCGCAGAGCTTGGCGAGCACGAGCACCGCGGCGAGAAAGCCCACGACCGGGCCGAGTAGTTCGGCCTCGGCGCGCGCGTGGTCGAGGGAGATGGCGCCGGTGGCCATCACCAGTCCGGCGGCCGGGACGGCCACGGTGGCCTCCGGCAGACCGAACGGCCGGATCACGGCACCGGCCAGTACCGCCACGAGCAGCAGAGCGGAAAGAGCGGTCGCGAGTGTCGAGCTCAGGGTTCGTCCTTGGAAAGTGATGGTCGGTTTCGGTCGTCCGGTCGTTCGGTGCAATCGAATCAGACGACGGGGCACCTAGGCGGATGGGGGTGCGAGTGTCGCCGCCCCGTCCTTCTGCTCGCTCTCGGGTCGCGTATTCCAACGAAATAGCGGTGTCCGTGCTTCTTTCGAATTGCATTGCCCCGGCTCGCTGTTGACACTTTGTCTCTGACAAAGGGCGTACGGGTGAAGGGGATTGAGAACCGTCTCTTGTTACCTGAGGGTTCACTGTGTCAAAGTGCAGCTTGTCGGCGTGCAGACAACGCTTTCCGTACCCGTTGGTATGGACTAATTCCGCTTGGGGCTCTGGAGGAAATAGCACGTGAGCGACGCGACCCCGGTGCATTCCCCCACGGCCGGCAGCCTGTTCGATACGACCGACGAACGGCTCGCGGCAGAGCTGAAGAAGGGGCCGGGCAAGACGCCCGCCCGCTATCCCGCGGGAGAACTGCTGGGCCGCCACTGGGTGCCCGTCTTCTCGTACGCGCGTCTGTGTACGAACGATGCGCAGCACGCCGGAATGCTCGCCACCGCCGCTTTCACCCGGCTTTTCGGAGAATCCGTTCGACAGGTCGGACCCAGAGCGGCATGGCGTCCGGAGTTGCTCGTCACCGTGCGCCGAATAGCGGGCGAATGGGACGCGGACAAACGCCGGGGGATGCTGAGTCCGCGGTTGCGCTCCGCTCAGGGCGGCGGCGGTTCTGCCGCGGATCGGCTGCTTCCGCCGACTGACCGGCGGCTGGTGTCCCTGGCGTTCCAGCGGCTGCCGGAGGCGGCGCGCTGCCTGCTGTGGCACGCGGAGGTCGAGGCCGAGGAACCGGCCGTGCCGGCTCGGCTGCTCGGCCTGTCCGTCCCGGACGCCTCCCGGGCGCTGGAACGCGCACGGGAACTGCTGCGCCAGTACTGCCTCGAAGCGCATCGCGAACTCGCTCCCGACGACGAGTGCCGCCGCTACAGCCGCCTCCTGGACGTCTCGCTCCGCCGGGGCGGCAACAGCGTCGACCCTGACCTGCGACAGCACATGACGGCCTGCGGACACTGCCCGTACTCGGCCGAGCAACTCGACCAGTCGGGAGACCGGCTGCCCGTGCTGCTGGCCGAAGGGGTACTGGGCTGGGCGGCCCACCCCTACCTCGCCTCCCGGCCCGGCCGCCGCCCCGGAGGCGAGGAGACGACGGCGGGCCCGGTCGTCTCCACGACACCGGGCACGGGCCCGGACGCCGGACGCCATCCGGGGGTGGACTTCTTCGCGACCGGGGGTCCGTACCCGGGAGCCGACGAGGCGACTTCCGACGCCGGCCCTGACGGGGGCGGCGCCGCGGCCTCGAAACCGGGCGAGGCGGCGGCCGAGAGCGCGGGCGCCGGCGCCGGCTCCGGGCACGGCCACGGCTCCGTCTCCGGCTTCGGGCACGGCCCCGGCTTCGGGCACGGCCACAGCCCTGTCTCCGGCTCCGGGCCCGGCCATGACCTCGGCTCCGGCACTGGGCAGGGCCGAGGTTCCTTTCCTGCCCGCGGGCAGGAAGTGGGCTCCTACCGCGGGCCCGGCCCGCAGGCCGGTGCCGGGCGTGGCCCGGGTGGCGAGCCTGGTCCGGCTCCCGGCTCCACCCCCGGCCGTGTCTCCGCCTCCGGACCCGGCTTGGGCAGAGGTCTCGGTCCCCGCCCGGGGGTGGGGTCCTACCGCGGGCCCGGCCCGCAGGCTGGCACCGGGCGTGGCCCGGGCGGTGAGCCTGGCTCGGCCTCCGGTGAGGGTTCGGCCGCTGGCCTTGGAGGAGGTCCCGGGCTCAGCCCGGGGGCGGGTCCCTACCGTGGGTCCGGGCCGCAGGCTGGCACCGGGCGAGGTCCGGGTGGTGAGCGTGGCTCGGCCTCCGGTCAGGGTGCGGCCGTTGGCCTTGGACGAGGTCCTGGGCTCAGCCCGGGCTCGTTCCCCGGCCCCGGGCAGGGGCAAGGGCGAGGTCCCGGGCTCAACCCGGGGGCGGGTCCCTACCGTGGGTCCGGGCCGCAGGCCGGTGCCGGGCGTGGCCCGGGTGGTGAGCTCGGCTCGCCCTCCGGCCCGAGTTCGAGCCCGGGCTCGTCCCCCGACCTCGGGCAGGACCAAGGGCGAGGTCCCGGGCCCCGCCCGCAGACGGGGCCATACCGCGGGTCCGGCCCGCGGGCCGGTGCCGGGCGTGGCCTGGGTGGCGAGGCCCGTTCGACCCCCGGCGTCGATGCCGGTGTCGGGCTCGGCGGTGGGTCCCAGGGTGGGTCCGGGGCCGAGGGCCGGGCCGGGGCCGAAGGCGGGTCCGGGCTTGTCGACGGGCTGGACGTGGATCCTGATGATGTCTGGGGAGCGAGTCCCCGGCAGGGGGGCGGCGGCCGGGCCGCGGGGACGAGGGCCGTTCCGGGGTTCGGTGGGGTGTACAGCGGTGTCGGGGCGGGCCGGGGCCGGCGGCTTGGGCCCCGGCATGCTCTGCGGCTCTCGTCGCGCGCGGGTGAAGGCGTCCCGCGGCGGCGCCGGGATCTCGCCCTGGCCGTGCTCGTCGTCAGCGGATGCGTCCTCGTACCGCTGGTCCTGTGGTGGGCCGGCGACGGGGACGAACCCGCCCGTTCCCCGGGCGCCGGGACGACGGCCGAGGAGCCGGTCGACGTGCCGACCAGGATCGGCGCCGGCGACACCGGACCCGGCGCACTCGGCGGACGCCTGCGCAACCAGGGCAGCGGCGACTGCGCCGGTGTCGCCGACGGCAAGGTCGGTGTGGGCGCGGAGGTCGTCCTCGCCACCTGTACCGCCTCGGAGCGCCAGCAGTGGTCGTACGAGAGCGACGGGCTGCTGCGGAGCCTGGCGGACCGGGACCTGTGCCTCGACTCCCGGCTCCCCTCCCCGGTCCGTCTGGGGCCGTGCGAGGGGGAGAAGGACCGGGCGGGCGTCCGCTACGACTTCACGGCGGACGGAAATCTGGTCCCCCTGGGGCAGCCGGCGCTCGCGCTGGCCCCCGGCTCGGGGGAGGAGGAGACGGGGCTGGTCCTCAGGGCCCGCGGCGGCGGCCCCGCCCAGCGCTGGGAGATCGACACCTCCGTGGACTCGGTCCAGATGGAGTGGATCACCTCGTACACGGACGGGGAGACGGCGAAACCGGCACCCGCACCGACCGTAGACCCGAGGCCGAGTCACACCGCGTCACCGGCCCCCGAGCCGAAGCCCACGCCGTCCGAGGCGACCCCGGCCCCGCGGCCCACGACGTCCGCTTCCGGCTGGACCTGTTACGGCTACTCCTGCTGGTACGACGACGGATCCGGCGGCCACGGAGGAGGAGGCGGATACGGCGGTGGTTACGGAGGCGGCGGCTACGGGGGCGGCTACGGCGGCGGGCACTGACCCGGCGGCGTAGCGGTCCGCACCGTCTCAACCGGCCTCGGCGTCCTCGCCGAACACCAGCTCCGCCCAGATCGTCTTGCCCTCGGTGGTGTGGCGGCTGCCCCACCGCTGAGTGAGCTGGGCGACCAGGAGCAGCCCGCGGCCACCCTCGTCGAACGTCTTGGCGCGGCGCAGATGCGGCGCGGTGTGGCTGGAGTCGGAGACCTCCACGATCAGGGTCGCAGCGCTGTGGATGAGCCGCAGCCGGATCGGGCGTTCGCCGTACCGGATCGCGTTGGTGACGAGTTCGCTGACCACCAGCTCGGTCGTGAACGCCGCCTCGCTCACGCCCCAGGTCTCCAGTTGCCCGACGACCTGCTTGCGGATCGGGCCGACGAGCGCGGGATCGGCCGGCACCTCCCAGGTCGCCACCTGGGAGGACGGCAGGCCCTTCGTCCGGGCGAGCAGCAGGGCCACGTCGTCCGAGGCGCCGGTGGGCGGCAGCAGCGACTGCAGGATGTCGTGGCAGGTCTCGTCGAGGGAGCCCGAGGCCCGCGCGAGCGCCCGGGACAGCAGCGCACGGCTCTCGTCGAGGTCACGCTCGCGGCTCTCGGTGAGACCGTCGGTGTAAAGGGCGAGGACGGTGCCCTCGGCGAGCCGCAGCTCGGTCGACTCGAACGGCAGCCCGCCCACACCCAGCGGCGGCCCCGGCGGTACGTCGATCTCCTGGGGCGGCCCGCCGGGCGGGCGCATCACCGGCGGCGGATGACCGGCACTGGCGAGCGTGCAGCACCGGGTGACCGGGTCGTAGACGGCGTACAGGCAGGTGGCGCCGACCTCGCCGGTGGTGCCCTCGCTGCCCGCCTCCGCGGAGAGCCGTACGACCAGGTCGTCGAGGTGGGTGAGCAGTTCGTCGGGCGCCAGGTCGATGTCGGCGAGGGTGCGTACGGCGGTCCGCAGCCGGCCCATGGTGGCGGACGCCTGCAGTCCGTTGCCGACGACGTCTCCGACGACCATGGCGACCCGCATCCCCGACAGCGGGATCACGTCGAACCAGTCGCCGCCCACCCCCGCCCGCGCCGCGGGAAGATAGCGTGAGGCCGCCTCGACGGCGGCCGTGCGCGGCAGCGACCGGGGGAGCAGGCTGCGCTGCAGCGCGATCGCGGTCTCGCGTTCGCGGGAGAACCGGCGGGCGTTGTCGATGCAGACGGCCGCCCGGGCCGTGACCTCCTCGGCCAGCAGTACGTCGTCGGCGGTGAACGGGTCGGGCCGCCGGAACCGGGTGAAGACCGCGACGCCCAGGGTCGCGCCGCGGGCCCGGACGGGCACGGACATCGTCGAGTGGATGCCGTGCTCCCTGACCCGGTCGGCGCGTACCGGGTCCCAGGCGAGCCATTCCGAGAGCGTGGTCGCGGCGTCGGCGGCCACGATGGGCCGGCCTGCTACCAGGGAGTCGGCCTGCGGCGAGCCGGCCGGATAGGTGTCGACCTCGCCCAGCTTGACCACCGACTCCGGGTTGCCGGGATGCACCGACCGGTGGGCGGCGCGGCGCAGACTGACGGGCGCGAAGACCGGTCCGATGTACGGTTCGCCGCCGCGGTCGGGAGGATCCACCAGGTCGACGCTGACGAAGTCGGCGAGTGCGGGCACGCACACGTCGGCCAGCTCCTGCGCCGTACGGGTGACGTCGAGGGTGGAGCCGATACGGACGCTCGCCTCGTTCACCAGCTGCAGCCGTTCCCGGGCGAGGTACTGCTCGGTGAAGTCGTGGGCGGACAGGCAGATGCCGCGCACCCGGCCCTCGGCGTCGGTCAGCGGAGCCATCCGCGCCAGCCAGGCCTGGGCGCGGCCCTCGGGAGCGGTGCCCAGATACGTCTGCACGTCCTCACGTCTACCGGTGCGGAGCACCCGGAGCATGTGCCCCTCCAGCTCCTCGTTCTGGGGCCGGCCGCCGATCTCCGGGATCCGCAGACCACGGATGTGCTCCTCCGGCAGGCCCATCGACTCGGCCATCACGGCGTTGACCCTGCGCAGCCGGAGCCGCTCGTCGAAGATCGCGGTCGCACAGGGCGACTCGTCCAGGAAGGTCGAGGTGAGGGAGTCGTCCTGGGCCGCCAGGGCGCCGTTCTCCAGCGGTGTCACGACGAGCCAGTCGCTGCGCTCGCCCAGTTCGGGGCGCCGCCGGTGTGCGAGCAGCCAGACACGCAGGGTGTGCCCGTCCTCGTGGCGCAGGGCGAGCGTGCCGATCCAGCGGTGGTCGGCCGCCGGACGCCGCAGATCGCCGGCGTCGGGTGCCAGCAGCTTCGCGGCGGGCCGGCCCACGACGTCGGCGGGTGCATGCCCGAGCAGACGCCGGGCGCCCTCGTTCCATTCGACGACGACGCCGTCGGCGTCGATGACGGCTCTCGCCGTGGAGGTCTCGTCGAACGGATAGCCCGGGCCGTCGCCCGATGTCTCGCTGTGGCTCCTCACATCGCCGCCACTCCATTGCGCACGCACTCACGGTGAACAGGTGCATCACTTGTGTTCCAGGGTAGTGCGTCCGGCCCCTTGTCACCCGGTACGGCGGTTCCCGGCCCCGCGCACCGGCCTGCGTACCGGACCCCGGCCGCCGGCGGGGAGTTTCGGGCCCATGCGCCGGGATGGACAGAGCGCGCTTACCCGAGCTTTAACGGGCACATGTGTCGCACTGTCAGAACCCGTTCCTATACGGGTAGTTGGGAGCGAGTAGTGGTGAGCAGGGTCTCCACTGCTCGCTGAGGGCGGTGGCCCGGGGCGCTCCGCGGATCAGCCGCCTGGAGGTCCCGTCTCGCTGGCCTCCCGCTCGCCGGCCCTTTCCGCGCCGTGCCCCTGGGCCGCCCGGTGCTCCTCGGCCGTCGGCTTCGCCACCTGGGTGTCCTCGCCGTACAGCGCACGGGAGAGCCGGGTCCGCAGACCGAGCGCCCGCCCGTTCGGACGCGGCACGCCGTTCGCGTCCTTCGCCGGGCCGGGGCCGAGCGGCCGGGGCTGCTCGTGCCGGGTCAGGGTGTGCAGTTCGGCGGGGGACAGGGGCCGGTGCAGTTCGACGTACTCGCCGTGCGGGAGCCGTTTGATCACGCCGGTCTCGCGGCCGTGCAACACCAGCTCCCGGTCCCGGCGTTGGAGGCCGAGACAGATGCGCCGGGTCGCGAGGAAGACGAGCACCGGGACGGTGAACACGGCGATCCGCACGGCCCAGGTGACCGTGTTGATGGACAGATGCAGACGGGTGGCCACGATGTCGTTGCCGCCGCCCGCGAGCAGGATCAGATAGAGGCTGATCCACGCGGCGCCGACGGACGTACGGACGGGCCGGTTGCGCGGCCGGTCCAGGAGGTGGTGTTCCCGCTTGTCGCCGGTGACCCAGGATTCCAGGAACGGGTAGGCGCCGATGAAGACCAGCAGGAGAGGGAAGACGACGATCGGGATCAGCACGCCCAGGACCAGCGTGTGTCCGGCCACGGTGATCTCCCACCCCGGCATGATGCGTACCAGCCCCTCGGCGAAGCCCAGGTACCAGTCCGGCTGCGCCCCCGTGGACACCTGGTCGGCGCGGTAGGGGCCGTACGACCAGACCGGGTTGATCGACGCGACCGCCGAGATGAGGGCGATCACCCCGAACACCAGGAAGAAGAAGCCGCCCGCCTTGGCCAGGTAGACCGGCATGAACGGCGAGCCCACGACGTTCCGTTCGGTCTTTCCCGGGCCCGGGAACTGGGTGTGCTTGTGGTACACGACGAGGATCAGGTGGGCGACCACCAGGGCCGCCATGATCCCCGGGATCACCAGGATGTGCAGCGAGTAGAAGCGCGCGATGATGTCGTGGCCGGGGTACTCGCCGCCGAACAGGAAGAACGACAGATACGTGCCCACGATCGGCACCGACAGGACGGCGCCGTCCACGAACCGCATCCCGGTGCCGGACAGCAGATCGTCGGGGAGCGAGTAGCCGAACAGCCCCTCGAAGAGGCCGAGGAGCAGCAGCGTCCAGCCGAACAGCCAGTTGACCTCACGGGGCCTGCGGAACGAGCCCGTGAAGAAGTGCCGCATCATGTGCATGAGCATCCCGGCGATGAAGATCAGCGCCGCCCAGTGATGGATCTGCCGGATCAGCAGACCGCCCCGCACGTCGAAGCTGATGTCCAGCGTGGACGCGTACGCCTCCGACATCCGGATGCCGTTCAGCGGGACATAACTGCCGTTGTAGGTCACCTCGTTCATCGACGGGTGGAAGAACAGCGTCAGGT
Organism: Streptomyces sp. NPDC060205; assembly: GCF_042728395.1. Lineage (NCBI taxonomy): Bacteria > Bacillati > Actinomycetota > Actinomycetes > Kitasatosporales > Streptomycetaceae > Streptomyces > Streptomyces sp. NPDC060205. Next base: position 8,870 of record NZ_JBHWZP010000029.1, on the reverse strand, counting down.
AGACGCCGGTCAGGATCAGGATGACGAAGCTGTAGAGGCAGATCTCCCCGAGCAGGAACGACCAGTGGTCCGGGAACACCTTGCGCAGATACTTCCTGCCGAGGGTGTGGGTGCCGAGGCGGCCGTCGAACCAGTCCGCGACACGCTGGCCCGAGGACGCGGCCGGTCCTGACGACCCGGCCGTCGGCCGCTCGGTGGCGGTCACGCGTCCGCCCTCTTCCCGGCGGTCCCGGCGGTCTCTGCGTTCTCTGCGGTCCCGGCGGTCTCTGCGGTCTCCGCGGGCTCCACGTGGGTGAGCTTGTCGGGGTTGGTGACGACGTAGACGCCGGACACCCGGTCGCCGTCCGGGGTGAGGTCCAGGACGATCACCGCGTAGGGGGCGGTGCCCGCGAACAGCACCGCGGCGTCGTCGCCGTTGACCCGCCGGTAGCGCAGGTCCAGGTGCTGCCCCGTGCCCCGCGAGGCACTGGCGGTGAGGAGGCGGATGGCCTTGTCCCGGCCGTGCACCGGCCGCAGCCCCGCCGGCCGCCGCTTGCCGCCGCCGTCGGTCCACACCGTCACGTCCGGCGCGAGGATCTCCATCAGCGCGCCGATGTCCCCGCCGAGCGTGGCCTCGACGAACCGCTCGGTCGCCTCCCTGCGCACCCGTGGATGCGCCTCGTACAGCGGGCGGCGGGCGTGGACGTGCCCGCGGGCGCGGTGCGCGAGCTGGCGCACCGCCGCGGGGCTGCGGTCGATGATCTCCGCGATCTCGGTGTGGGCGTACCCGAACACCTCGTTCAGGACGAACACCGCCCGCTCCAGCGGGGTCAGCGACTCCAGGACGACGAGCATCGCCATGGACACGGACTCGGTGCGCAGGGTGCGTTCGGCCGCGTCCGCCGGTGGCTCCTCACCGGCCGCTGTCACCAGCGGCTCGGGCAGCCACGGACCCACGTACGTCTCACGCCGCCGGCTGACCGCGGCCCGGCGGGTCAGCGCGTGGTTCACCGCGACGCGCACCAGATACGCGCGCGGGTTCTCGATGTGCCGCCCCGGCGACCGTTCGCGGCTGCCGGACCAGGACAGCCAGGTGTCCTGGAGTACGTCCTCGGTGTCGGCGACACCGCCGAGCAGGTTGTAGACGATCGCGAACAGCAGCTCGCGGTGATCCAGGAACTGCCGTGTCGCCGACGTCAGTTGCTCATCGGTCAGAGGTGCCGGACTGTCGGACATGCCTGTGCCTCCCGTAGCGCGCTCACTACTGCGAGGGCTTCGGGGGGCCGGGATGTGACAGGTCACGAGGGAATGTGACACAGGTCTCACGGATGCGCGGCGCCGGGCGCCATCGTGAGGAGGGGCGCGGGCCGACCCGCCCTCGGGGCCGCCGACCGAGGGCGGGAGATCGGGGTCGACGGCCCGTTTCGCGCGGGAGAGCCGCCGTCCCGCGCGGGGCCTTCCGAGAAGGGCCGGGTACCAGTGGACTCCCGGTCCCCGCACGCCGGGAGCGTGCGCGGGCCTCCGGCGCGGGTACACGCTTCACACGGGGTGCTCGGCGGCCGGTGTCCGGCCGAACCGTTCCGCCCGTCATGAGTTGACCGCCAGGGACCGCACGATGCGGAGAAGGACCGCACGAGTTGCTGGAAGGTGCCGGACGAGTTGCCGAGAAGGACCGCGCGACTTGACCGGGATGGACACTGACTTTCCTTCAAAGGGCGGATGTTGCCGAAGTGGCTCACGCGCCTTGTTGGGCGTGAGCGACATGTGCAAGGGTGAACTTCCTCGCACATGGCCCATGGCCAGGTCTGATTCACCGTTCGGGATTTCATCGTGCCGCCGGGCCCGAAAGGCTCACGGCCGGCGGATGCCGATCGGGAGACGTCCCGGCCGCTTTCCGTGCGCCGCGCCCGAAAGGTACGCACCAATAGGAGCTCCTTTTCGGCGGTCAGAACTCCTGTGTGCCACCTTGTGCCGTGGAAGGAAACCGCTCAGTGCACACCCCCCACCCGCCCCGTCCGCCGTATCCGCCCGTCTCCGGTGCCGCCCCCGGGGAATCCGACGAGAGCCTCGCCGCCCTCCTGCGGGCACAGCCGGAAGGCGAACTGGCGCACCCCGTCGCGCTCCTGCTCGCACGGCACTGGACGTCGGCACACGACTACGCGGTCATCTGCCTCGCCTCCTCGGCGGACGCCGCCTCGATGGTCACCGCCGCCGCCTTCCAGCAGGTGACGGACCGCCTCCGGCGCGCCGGGTCCGCCGCCGCCCTGCGCCCCCAGCTCCTGGTGGCCGTACGGGACATCGTGACGGTGTGGTCCGCGGAGGACCGGATATCCGAGGAACTTCCGGATCTCCGCAAACCGGCCGGCGGGCGCGGTATGCGCGTCACGAAGTCCATGACGCCGGAAAACCGCAAGCTCGCGGAACGTTCTTTCCAGGCTCTCCCGGGACTCGCCCAGTGCGTGCTCTGGCACACCGAGGTCGAGGCCGAGCACATATCCGTACCGGCCGGTCTGCTGGGCATGGATGTCGACAACGCGTCGGCGGCACTTGAGCAGGCCCGCGAGAAATTCCGCGAAGGCTGTGTACGGGCCCATCGCGAACTCGCGCCGAACAAGGAATGCCGCCACTACAACCGCCTCCTGGACGTTCCGATTCGGCGTGGCGGCGCCTTGCTCCCCGATGTGCAGCAACATCTGCTGGCGTGCCGTTTCTGCCGTTACGCGGCCGAGCAACTGAGCCATTTCGAGGGCGGTCTCGGCGGACTGCTCGCCGAAGGCGTCCTCGGCTGGGGCGCCCGCCGATATCTGGAATCGCGGCCGAGCGGCGGCCGTCCGGCGGTCCGGACCGTCCGGCACCCCGGCAGACGCGCCGGCGGCGGCGTCCGTCCCCGCCCGCTGTCCCGGCGCTCCGCCCGGCAGGGACGGCACTCCTCCCCGGGCCCGCGGTACTCGAAGGCGATCCTCACCGGAGCCGGTCTGGTCTCGGTGGCCCTGCTCGCGACCGTCCTGGTCACGAACCTGTGGTCACAGGACGACGACGGCGCCGACCCGTCGGCCACCGCCGGGGCGTCCGCCGGTCTCACCCCCGGTGGGCAGGCACCGCCCGCCCGGTCGTCCGCCCCGCCCGACTCGGCCGGCCTGCCCACCGGGCCCGTCCGGACCCGGCTGCGCAACCTCGCCGCCGACCTCTGCCTCGACATCAAGGGCGGAAGGGCGAAAGCCGGCGCGGGCGCCGAACTGGACTCGTGCTCTGCCGTAGCGACACAGAAGTGGTCGTACGAGAAGGACGGCCTGCTGCGCAGCGCGGCCGACCCCGGGCTGTGCCTGGACTCGCATGTGGACGCCGGCGTGGTCGTCCTGGGCAGCTGCGCCGCGGCGTCCGCCAAGAGGGGTGACGACGTGCGCTACGACCTCACCGTGCGGGGCGAGTTGCTGCCCCGCTGGCAGGCGCAACTGGCCGTCGCTCCCGCCGCGGACGAGACCGGGGCGGAGGTGGTGGTGAAGATCCGTGACCGCGGCGACGACCAGCGCTGGCTCACCGACGACACCGCGGCGACGCCCGAGTCGCTGTCGATAGCGGGCACGGACGCGCCGTCCGGCGGGCCGACCCCCGCCCGGTCCGCCGCGGACACACGGATCGGCTCGAAGGCAGGCGCCGGAGCCGGCCCGCCTCCCGCCGAACAGCTGCCCCTCCTGCTCGCGAGGTCGGTCACCGCCCTCGGCCTGTGACCTTCGGCGCGGCGGACGCCCTCGCGGCCACGGCCACGGTCAGGCGGTCTCCTCCGCCAGGTCGTCGGTGCCGAGGTCACCCGGTCCGGCGTGTCCCGACAGGGCGAGCGTGAGGTCGAGTTCGGCCAGCAGACAGCGGATGACGTGCTCGACACCGGCCTGGCCGTCGAGACCGAGCCCGTAGGCGTACGGCCGCCCCACGAGCACGGCCTCGGCGCCCAGCGCCAGTGCCTTGAAGATGTCGTCGCCCGTGCGGACGCCGCTGTCGAAGAGGACGGTCAGCCGGTCCCCGGCGGCCTCGGCCACCCCGGGCAGCGCGTCGGCGGCGGCGACGGCACCGGCCACCTGGCGGCCACCGTGGTTGGAGACGACCACGCCGTCCATCCCGGCGTCGACGGCCCGCCGGGCGTCGTCGGGGTGCAGGACGCCCTTCAGGACGATGGGCCCGTCCCAGTTCTCCCGCAGGAACTCCAGGTCGGGCCAGGTCTTCGCGGGATCCGCGAACATCCCGACGAAGTGCATGACGGCCGCGTTCGGGTCCTCGTGCACGGGCTTGGCCAGCCCGGCCCGGAACGCCGCGTCGGAGAAGTAGTTGGCGGTGCCCACGCCGTGCAGGAACGGCAGGTACGCCTGGTCCAGGTCGCGGGGCCGCCACGCCAGCAGAGGCGTGTCCAGCGTGACGAACAGCGCGGTGAACCCGCAGGCCTTCGCCCGGTCCAGGAAACTCCGCGTGACCTCGCGGTCCTTCGCCCAGTACAGCTGGAACCAGCGTTCCCCGTCGCCCATCGCCTCCGCGACCTGCTCCATCGGCGTACTGGAGGCGGACGACAGGATGAACGGAACCCCCTGTGCGGCGGCGGCCCGGGCCGCGGCGCACTCGGCGTCCGGATGCATGATCGACAGCACGCCGACCGGCGCGAGCGCGAGCGGCGCGGGCAGCGGCCGGCCCAGCACCTCGACGGACAGGTCGCGTTCGTGGACGTCCCGCAGCATGCGCGGCACGATCCGGCGGCGCTCCAGCGCGGCCCGGTTGGCCCGTGCCGTACTGCCGTTGCCCGCGCTGCCCGCCACATAGCCCACCGGGCCGGGCCCCAGCCGCTGTTCGGTCAGCTCCTCCAGCCGGGTCAGATCGGTGGGCAGCCGGGGCACCGCTCCCGTCAGCCCGTTCAGATAGATCTCGTACTGGAAGTCCGCCCAGTGCTTCGTCATCCGTACGCACCGCCTCTCGCCCTGTGTCCCGTGGCCGGGCCCGTGCCGCTCCTGCCCACGGCCCCGCGACGATCCTGACGAGCGGGACAAGATCCGTCCAGTACGGGGACGGCACGCTCAGACCGGGAACGACACCCGCACGGACACCAGGCGGCCCGCCGGGTCCAGGTCCGCCGAGACGGGGAACCAGCCGTCGCCCTGGCCGGTCATCGCGCACAGCACCTGTGCGCCGCCGACCCGTACGGTGCCGGACTCCAGCGGGGAGGCGCGGACCGCCCGCATGATCTGCCAGTGGTGGGAGTGCGGGCGGAAGTCCACCATCAGGCGCCTTCGCGGATCCGCGTCCTTCCAGTCGAAGAGCGCGGTGGCCAGCCGCATCGCGTCCGGCAGCGGCAGACCCGTCCAGCCCCTCACGCCCTCCTCACCGGGCTCGCCCAGGCCGGGGGCCGCGAACTCGGCGGCGGCGTCGTCCTCGGCGGCGCCCCAGAACGCGACGTCGGCCAGCCCGTCGACCGGTTCGTCGTGCCGCCAGGCGCTCAGCGCGTCGGCGTCGCCGAAGAGCAGCCGGGCCCAGTCGACGCGGATCTCCCCCAGTTCCACCGACTTGACGGCGGGGGAGGGGTCGACGAGGACCGCGATGCCGCCGTCCGTCGCGAGGACCGGCAGCGGGCGGTTCCTGGGTACTCCGCCGAGGGCCACGACCGGCACGCCGTTCATCAGGAAGCAGCCTCCGCCGCGCTGCACGCACCGGCGGACCCGCTCCCGGTGCGGCACCCGTTCGGCGCGGGCTTCGAGCGCGGCGTCGAGACCCTGCTCCCGGCAGTGCGCGTCGAAGAGACCGACCAGATGAGCCGCCCCGGACGCCGGGATGTCGTGGAGCGTCCGGCCGGGCTGCCGGTCGAAGGAGTGGGCCGCGCTGTCGGCGTCGGGGCCGGTGATCAGGAAGTCGGTCGCCGCGCGCACATCGGCGGCGACCGCCGGATCCGCGATGCCGAACGCTCCCGGGTCCACCAGCGCCGGCGAGCCCTCTCCGCTCCACATGCCGAGATGACCGCCGTCGACGACCACCAGCTCACCGGACGGACAGGTGATCTCGCCCAGTCCGTAGATCTCTCCCATGGCGGGGCAGTCTACGAAGACCGCGTTCCCGGGCAGCCCCCCTGCGGCGGGAGCTGTCCGGATTTCGCTGTCGGGGGCCGGCGGGGCCGCGCGGGGCGAGGGCCCGGGGGACAGTCAGCCGTCCGTGGTCATCGGGCCGCGGTTCGCCCCGGCGCCGGCGCCGTGCACGGCGCCGGCTTCGGCCTCGGTTCCCGTGCCCGGACCGGTGATCGGCGGTACCGGCACGTCCACGGTACGGACCAGCCGCGCGCCGTTCGGCCCGTACGCCGCCCTCGGCTCGGGGAAGAACCACAGCAGGCCCAGGAACAGGACCGCCGCGACGGCCAGGGAGATCGGCAGTCCGATGTCGACCCCGCCGGCCAGATCGCCGAGCGGTCCCACGAACTGGCCGGGGATGTTCGTGAAGAGGACACCGAGCAGCGCGGAGACCCACCAGGCGGTCATGCCGCGCCAGTTCCAGCCGTGCGTGAACCAGTAACGGCCGCCGCGCTGGCGCCGGTTGAAGACCTGCAGCGCGTCGGGGTCGTACCAGCCGCGACGGGTGAGGAAGCCCAGCATCATCACGACCATCCACGGGGTCGTACAGGTGATGATCATCGTCGCGAACGTCGAGATGCTCTGGACGAGGTCGAAGCCGAAGCGGCCCACGAAGATGAACGCGATGGACAGCACACCCACCAGCACCGTCGCCTGCACCCGTGACAGCCGCGGGAACACGGAGGAGAAGTCGAGCCCGGTGCCGTACAGCGCGGTCGTGCCCGTCGCCATGCCGCCGATCAGCGCGAGCAGGCACACCGGCAGGAAGAACCAGCTCGGCGAGATGGCCAGCAGCCCGCCGACGAAGTTCGGGGCCGCCGGATCGACGTACTCCGGGGCCTTGGTCGCGATGATGCTCGCCGTCGCGAGACCGAAGACGAAGGGCAGCAGCGTCGCGATCTGCGACAGGAACGCGGCCCCGACCACCCGGCGGCGCGGGGTGCTCGCCGGGATGTAGCGCGACCAGTCGCCGAGGAACGCGCCGAAGGACACCGGGTTCGACAGCACGATCAGCGCCGAGCCGATGAACGACGGCCAGAACAGATCCTGGGTCGCCGCGTCCGCCGACGCCGTGAAGACGCCCGCGTACGACGGGTCGAAGTCCCCGGCGAAGGCCGCCAGGCCGAGCAGGAACAGCACGGTCGCCGAGGCCACCGCGACCTTGTTGACGAACAGCATGAAACGGAAGCCGTACACGCACACCGCGAGCACCAGCACGGCGAACAGCGCGTACGCGACGACGTACGACAGGTCGCCGCGCTCCAGGCCGAAGAGCCGGTGCGCGCCGCCGACCAGGGCGTCCCCGGAGCTCCACACCGAGATCGAGAAGAACGCGACCGCCGTGAGCAGGGACAGGAACGAGCCGACGACCCGGCCGTGCACGCCGAGATGGGCGGAGGAGGAGACGGCGTTGTTCGTGCCGTTGACCGGCCCGAAGACCGCCATCGGGCACAGGATCAGCGCGCCCGCGAGCACTCCGAGGAGGGTCGCCGCGAGTCCCTGCCAGAAGGAGAGCCCGAAGAGGATGGGGAAGGCGCCGAGGACGCAGGTGGAGAAGGTGTTGGCCCCGCCGAAGGCGAGCCGGAAGAGATCGAGCGGGCTCGCGCTGCGGTCCGCGTCGGGGATCCGCTCGACACCGTACGGCTCGACCTCGGTGAGCGACGGCGGCGGCGTGACGGCGGAGGCCGGGGCGAGCGGGGAGTTCTGGGACAAGGAGGGGCTCCAGCGAAGGACCGGCCCTGGCGGGCTGGGCGGGGGAGCGCGTGGTGACGCGGCTGACGGGACGGCGTGTCGTCGCGCGGGGGTGGGCGCGGCGCGGGGAAGCCGTCCCCTGGTGCGGTGGTCTGCCGAAGCTATGGGGCGGACCGAGGGCCGCACCAGTGGATGGACCATCCATCTTTGCGCTCCGGGATAGATGAATCATCTCCATCTCCGTACCCCTCCCGCTGGGGATGCGGCGGCGCGGCAGGCCTGCGCCCAGCCTGAAGCGGAATGTTTCAGGCCTATTGCTGAGCAGGGGATATTTGGCCAGCGGGCCTCCGCGGTGACGTGGCGCCCGCTCAGTTCCAAGGGGGCCGTGTTCGATTTCCGTCACTTCGCGCCACTGATTCAATACGCAAGGTTACTGAAACGCGTGGGGTCGACGTGTGTTTCCGCCGCGGAATCGGCAGACTCGCGCTCGCCGCACCGGCAACACCGAGCCGGTGCGGCGTTCGACCGAGCGGAAGGATGCACACAATGCCGAACACCGCGCGCTGGGCAGCGACGATCACCCTGACGGCCACCGCCGTATGCGGTCCCCTGGCCGGGACCGCCCTCGCCGCCTCATCGCCGACCGCGCTCTACGCCCCCTCGTCCCTGGTGTTCACCACGGGCCACGGGGAGATCGCGGCCGAAGCCACACCTGAACGCGCGGTCACCCTGAACTGTGCGCCGACGGCCTCGGGGACCCACCCGGCCGCCGTCTCCGCCTGCGCCGAACTGCGCGCGGTGGGCGGCGACTTCGACGCGCTGGCAGCCAGATCCGACGTCCTGTGCACCCGTGAGTACGACCCCGTGGTCGTCACGGTCGACGGTGTCTGGCAGGGCAAGCGGGTCTCCTACGAGCGCACCTTCCCCAACGAGTGCGTGAAGGAGTCCTACGGGACGACCGTCTTCACGTACTGACAGGGCCGAGGTCGCGTGGTCCTCCGGGTGCGTCGGCGGAGGCCCGCGTAAGCGGATGGGGAGTGCGAGCCCCCGTCGCGGAGTACCGCGTGACCTCTCCACAGGGGCCGGCGGAGAGACGGAGTGGGGCCG